>JAYUDS010000024.1:0-6320 GCA_043739595.1 Candidatus Adlerbacteria bacterium
GAGATACCGGGGAGCGCACCTATATTGACCCCAGGAGACAAAGCAGTTACATGATAGTCAAAGCTTCCTTGATTTACGAACAAAGGCGCGATAGTGGTCACGTTGCTTGAGTTAAGTGTTGCCCCTGAAACAAGAGTGCCTGCACCTACAAAAATATTATTAGTAATTTGTGCCAGCGGAGTACCCGACACCCACACAAACGTCCCATTTGATTTGTCATTAACAAAGGTATTATTTACCACATACAATTGTTGGCTTGAGTTTGATGCGCCTTCTTCAGCATAGGCGACAATCACATTGTTCTGTGAGGATACGCCTTGCTGAATTTCGTTGCCGATAAGGTACGTTTCGCCGCCATTTGGCACATCAACTTCGTAACTACCCGTCCCCTGCTCACCCGTAAGGCGGTTATAGGCAATAACATTTTTTTGCGCTCGTGTTTTGACCAAATGTCCCATTACGCTGTCATGGCTGTAACTGTAGCGCAGCGTAAACATACGCACATGATTTATATATATGTTATGCGCTTGACCCGAGGCGTGCCCGTTTCCCGCAAATTCAGAGTTTTCTATGAGGATGTCACTAGCTGGGTTGTCTCCTGCCAAAATACCGTTTTGATTATTGCTAAAAAAGGATTTTCGGACGATAAGACCTGCACCCTCCGCTCGCAAGCCGGCCCCATTGGTAGAGGCAACGTGTGCATTGTTAAATTCGATGTTTTCTATAATGGTGTTTGTCCCAGTGACTACCCAAATAGCTTTGCCGTTTGGAATAACCGCGTTCATCGACTGTGTCAGCTGAGCTCTGCCGCCTACTCCTCGTATGATGAGATTATTTGCACTAATGACTGAGAAATCGTCCACATACGAACCCGCATCGATTAAAATAGTTGCTCCGTCACGTGCTGCCGCTAGAGCCAAACTTGGTTTTGCGTATTGTTTGCCAATTCCCACAGTGAGCGCATTTGTAAAAGTATTTGTAGTTGTTGCAGTTGAAGTCAGTCTCGGTGAAGAGGTCGAAACGACGGTGACTGTTGTGCGCACCACGACTCCACCGCAGTTAAGCGCATATTGTGTTGTTACAGAAGGTGTTATCTGAACACTCCCAGAAGTTTGTGAGGCCACAAAACCATCTCCGGTACAAAGGGTGGTATTGGTAGATGTCCAGTTTAAAACCGTACTCGAACCGGGCAACACTACCGCTGATGCAGCATAGAGCGTTACGTTTGTTGCTGCATTCGCAGCGAATGGCAAAAGTATGAACAACGATACTGCAAAAGTTTTTATATATGACATGGACAGATTCCACGAAGTGGTAATAATTCTATAATACCAGCCATATGCTTCTTTAAACGCGACAGTGGGGATAAGAGGAGGGAGGGAGGGTTCATAAGTCGTAGCTAAACACCGTAGCTCTAGTATACTTCCCGTATGACCATGGTCGAAGCGCTGAACCGCAGCTTCAACCTACTCGCCAGCACAATTGTAGGAGTGGCTGCCTTTGCGTTTGCCCCAGAAATATATTTTGAAGAAGGTTGGCTCGCAAAAACAGATGATGTTGCACTCTTTCTGTTAGGGCTCTTCTCCTTGTGGTGGTACATCCGAAGGAATAACCGTTTTAAGAGATCTTTCATGCCCATTGTGCTGGTAGCTATGGCTCTTGGTATACAAGTCTTCGGGTTTATAGTTGAACTCGCAAATCCAAGACAAACAAGTGAAAATGTTGTCGGTACCATACTATTTTTTTGCATGGCAGTCGTACTCACACATCAATATTTTAAAACACAGCGTTTGGTAGACAGCTTCAAAATTTAAGGCGACTGGTACCGGCTTATACGCCACTTACCATCTTTTAATGAGACAATCATATGCGCTGGTATAGTACCTGCTTCACTTTCATCAGTAGTTTCTGAACTCGTAAGAAGCACAATATCAGCCTCTACCTCGTAGTCACGTTTGTGTTTTGTTACTACCCCAATAGCCAAATGGTCCGGCCAGGGGTTCAAGGTAATGCTCCCCGGGGCAGACGGCGGCGACTCTTCCCATGCCGCAAGCAACTCCGGTGTTACCACATCTTTATAAGCATTCGCGATTTGTTCTTTTGCGTGTGGTGAATATAATGCCACCTTTTTTAAATTAGAACCAAAGTCAGTCACGACGCCATATACAGCTGACCGCTCTTCTGCGTCATTTTTTGTGAATTGGGAATTAACATATAAACCTCCTGCAAGAATGAGTACGACCCCAGCGGCTGCGACCATAAGCGTCCGATTGATCATGCGTGTACTTGCTAGTATACCGCCAATCGGCGCATAGCCCCTTTTGTAATACCCACAGATACTGGCAGTAGTATTGCCATTTGCAGCAGTGGAGACAGCCCCACACCTAACACCAGAGGCATAGCCGCTGTGTATGCCCATTTATGGAACGCTAAGGCTTTATACTCAACAAAGATAGCTATACAGAAACCGAGTACCGTGAGCCCCGCATAGTCGGCTACCCGAGCCTCTGGCAACCAGCTTAGTTTACCTTTGAACAACCCAACAAGCAGGACCGCCCCAGCAGTATAGGCCACATCGCCGAGGGTGGCATACAAGGTAAGTACTGCTCCTGAGCCCAAATCCCCGTACCCGGTATATAAAGGAATATGGAGCCACTCCCATACAAAATGCATAATGAACGCTACAGAAACCAGTATTATGTAACTCGTAACTTCTTTTCGCATACGTCAGTTGTACTAAGTGTACAGTAACAAAACAAATCAAATATATACATGGAACACCTCATATAGGCCGAGGAGCCCTAGCCAGCTGAGCTGGAGGGGCTCCTCGGCTTTTTATCATTTCAAACCATACTTTAATCAGAAAAACCGCCGCACCCTAAAGATGCAGCGGTTTTCTTTATACACAGGTTACCCTATGTAACTTTTAGTCGATAAAGGTAAGCGCCTGGCCCTTTTTGTCGCCACGGCCGGTTCGGCCGATGCGGTGGACATAGTCGTCGTACGTCATTGGGATGTCAAAATTGATGACATGGGAGACGTCTGCGATGTCGAGGCCGCGGGCAGCAACATCTGTCGCCACCAGCACTTGTGCCTTATTTTCTTTGAAGTTAGCAAGCGAACGCTGACGCTGCGAATGGCTCTTATTGCCATGGATAGACTCCGCTTTGAAGCCGCGCTGCGAGAGTGACTTCGCCAACTTTTCTACTCCATGCTTGGTGCGTCCGAAGACAATCACCTTATGGAAGTCTTTTTGGTTTATAAGAAGATCGTGGAGAACATCAAGCTTGTCTTTGCCGCCTACCTTGACCACATCTTGGTCAACGTTTTTAGCAGTTTCGCCGGTTGATACCTTAATGCGTACTGGCTCGTGAAGAAACTCGTTAATAAGTTTCTCGATTTCTGGAGAAAGTGTTGCCGAGAAGAAAAGCGTCTGGCGGTCTTTTGCCATACCCTGCATCACAAAGCGCATATCGTTGATAAAGCCCATGTCGAGCATGCGGTCTGCCTCGTCAAGCACAATAGTGCGATAGTCCGAGAGGCGAATTTTGCCGCGCTCTATGAGGTCTTTGAGGCGTCCTGGCGTGCCCAAAACGAAGCTATTTTTATAACGAAGTGCGCTTATTTGCGGCATAATGTTGGCACCCCCAACACAGACCACCGAAAACATTTTCATGCCACGGGTAAGTCCTTTGAGTTCACTATCGATCTGAAGCGCAAGTTCGCGCGTCGGTACAATAATGAGCACTTGCTCAGTTGGAGTGCGGCGTACTTTATCAATAAGTGGAACGAGGAATGCAGCAGTCTTTCCGGTACCGGTGTTTGCTATGCCGACGACATCCTGACCATTGAGAACATGCGGAATTGCACGGTCTTGAATAGGCGTGGGGGTCGTGTAGCCCTTTGCTATGACGGCGTTCTTGACTTCGTCGGACACCTTAAAGTCTGCGAAGTTATGTTCAGGAACAAAACGTACTACCTCCTCGGTTATGGCTGCTTTATTAACGAACTTAGAAGGGTGGATATATTGTCCGATATTACCCTTTCCGCCCCCGCGGCTACCGCCACGAGAACCACCGAAACCTCCACGGCTACCGCCGCCAAAGCTTGGACGTCCACCGCCAAATGTTGGGCGTGAGAACGAAGAAGTAGAAGAAGATGCAGAGCGTCCAGGGCGATATCCGCCTGCGCTTGCTCCTCCATCTGAATGTGACGGGCCTCCAGCGCGAGGGCCCGCTTTTTTAAATCCGCCGCGAGAAAATTTCGGGCGAGATGAAGCACTGTTTGACTGTTGATACATGTCTAATTTATGCGAGATAACTCGCGTATAACTCCCGGTGTTAAATAGTAAGAGCCCGGGTCCCGCGAGTTTTAAAAAAGCTAGTTGCCTACTTATTAAAAAAAGTAGGTGCCCCAAACCCAAGAGATTGTTATAGCCCTATTGTATACTAACCCACCCCTTTTGTCAAGAAGCACGCCTTGGGGTAGTAAAAAAGCCAGGGTGTTGCCCTGGCGTTTTAGGGGCATTCGCGCTGAAATTCTCAGCTTTGTATATAGCCACCCATATAATGACCGCAAAGTTGCACAAAAAAAGAGTTTCGCCCTTCTTTCAACTACATATGCGTACTAGCGCAAATTTATACCCACACCCTCATGTATACTTGTGGTGTTAGGGGGAATCTTAGTAATAGCTCATTATATTTATATATGTACCTTATGAGACACACCTTCAAAAAGATAGTATTCACGGCGTTTGTCGCTGCACCTGGGCTTGGTCTTTTTCCCATTTTAGCTATGGCAGCCACAGTATCCCCTTCAAGTATGCAGGGTTGGGTATTTAATAATAATTCGACTAACTTTGGGCCCGACTTTGCGGTGCCGCCTCCTGTAGACGTACCAAGCACCAGAGAACAATGTATGAATAATGGTTGGGAAACGCTCAAGGATGACTTGGGACATAGCTTCAAGAATCAGGGAGACTGTGTAAGTTTTGTCGCCACCAAAGGCAAAAACCAAGGAAGCCTGTAGCCGCGAATCAAATCATATAACTTTCTAAAGCATCTGGGATAGAAGCTCAGTATGTGTGTTTACTGCGTCTTTTCCATTGCCGTTATTACCATTTCCTTTTCTATTCCCCTGACCATTGTAGCCATTGCTATTGCACTGGTAAGTACAAACCACTTTGAAGAGCTCGGTCCGATTACAAACTAGATGAAAATGCTATAGAATAGCTGTGCGTGAAAAAAATTATTTTTATACTTCCTTTTCTTGGCCTTGCGTTGGTGGGGGGAGCCTACCTATACCGACAAACCGCCTCCAACCCATTAAAAAAACTACATAACCCCGAACTGTCTGGTTGGATAGCATGGTGGAACGAAAGTAATGCCTACAAAACCCTGGAGTCAAGAAAGCAGTTTTTCCACACCGTTTCGCCGTATTGGTTTGATGTTAACAAAAGCTTTACACTCCAAAACGTAAGCAGTACCACTGACAGGGAAACTCTTATAAAAAAATTTGCAAAAGAAAATATTGAAATCATTCCGTTGGTTAACACCGGACTCAGTTTACATACGCTTTCGCCCGTATTTCAAAAAAAACAGAGCGGGCCGCTTATACAGCAAATTCTTTTGGAGCTCACTGCTTATAATGCCAAAGCGGTAGACATCGACTTTGAAGAAGTAGCAGCAGAGGACAAACAGCAATACGTTTCCTTTTTAACTGACCTTAAGCAGCAACTCACTTCCCACAACATTAAACTGGTTGTCAGCGTACTTGCCCAAACAGGAGACTCAGCAACAGACGGAGAAGGCACCGCCGGGGTTGACCTCGAGCAAATTGGCAAGCTGGCCGACCAAGTAAATGTTTTGGCGTACGACTTGCATGGCGACGGTACTGAAGCTGGGCCTATCACCACACTTCCCTGGCTCAAAGCTGTAATAATGTATACAAAAAGTCTCATTCCCAAAGAAAAAATAGTTATCGGACTTCCCATGTATGGCTACGTTTGGCAACTACAAAACACCTCGCCAGGGGCCTACCCGTACGACGAATTTATGCTGCACATGGCAGCGGATAAAAAATTTACTTTTGTTCGAGATGCTGATTCTGCCGAATTGCACTATGTCGCATCGGGCCAGGATGCTTGGGTGTCTGACTATGAGTCAGTTGCCGCATATATTACAGCCTCGCAAGAGCTCGGCCTTAACCGATTTAGCATTTGGCACATCGGTGGCATGGACGAAAGGTTGTTTGAATAGTTTCAGAATAATTTCTGAACAAATCTTTTTGTGCTGCTGACTATGTTCACTATCAAGTGAAAT
>JAYUDS010000025.1:0-6301 GCA_043739595.1 Candidatus Adlerbacteria bacterium
ATACCGATTGTTGGGATAACCGGTACGCGCGGCAAGTCGACGGTGACACACATGGTGGCGCATATTTTACGCAGAGCAGGGCTCGAGCTGCTCTTGGGAGGCAACATTAAAGGGGTCTCAACACTTTCGCTACTCCCTTCAGTAAAATCCGACTCTATAGCCGTTCTCGAACTTGATTCGTGGCAATTGCAGGGGTTTGGCGATGCCGCTTTGTCGCCGCACATAAGTGTGTTCACCACTTTTATGCCCGACCATATGAACTACTACAAACAAGATCTCCGGGCCTATTTTGCGGATAAAGCGAACATATTTTTGAATCAAAATGAAAGCGACACGCTGGTGGTGGGAGAAGGTGTAGTGCCGTATCTTAAAGACTTTGGCTATCAGAAAAAAATTAAAGCCCGGGTTGCTGTCGTTGGCGCAGATAATCTGCCAAAAAATATTGCACTCCTCATTCCCGGGGAGCATAATCGACTGAATGCGGCACTTGCACGTGCGGCAGCAGAAGCGCTTGGTGTGGATGACGAAACGTCTAAAGCAGCGCTTGAAACATTCATAGGCGTACCGGGCCGGCTCCAATTGGTCCAGGAACTGCATGGCGTGCGTATCTACAACGACACAACCTCTACGGTCCCCGAGGCGGCTCTCGCGGCACTCCGTGCAGTCGGTGATGAGAAGAAAAAAAATATTGTGCTCATCATGGGCGGCTCGGACAAGGGGCTCGATATGACCTCCCTGCTTGCAGAAACAAAAAAGTACTGCAAACGCGTGCTGCTTCTTGACGGTACCGGAACGCAGCGGGTCCGCGAGGACCTTCCAGGCGCTACTATATATCACACTATGGCTGAAGCGGTCAACGACGCGTTCACCGTTTGTGAAAAGGGAGATGTGCTGCTTATGAGCCCCGCGTTTGCCTCGTTTGGCATGTTCCAAAACGAGTATGACCGCGGCGACCAATTTGATGCAGCGGTAAAAGGATTGATATAATTCCACACTGGCCGCGCGCTCACAGACATTGGCCGGATTCCAAAGGAATAATCCGGCACGATTCTCTGAATCGCATGATTACAACGTAGGCCGCGCTTCAATCGACGGTGCGCGGTACGATTTCGACTAAATCGCATGGATGAAATAGATACAAATGCAAAAATAATTTGGGATTACATGCTTATGCATCACAAGCTCAAGAAAGCTGATGCTATTTTAGTGTTTGGCAGCCATGACACGCGCCCTGCTGAGAGAGGAACAGAGTTGTTTCTTGAAGGTTGGGCACCTCTTATTGTGTTCTCTGGTGGGTATGGGAGTAAAATGCCGAGCGAAAATTGGGACAAGCCAGAGGCTGATATTTTTGCAGAGTTTGCGATCCAAAAAGGCGTTCCACCTGAAAAAATTTTGAAAGAAACGGCAGCAGAGAATAGTGAACATAATGTTACATTTACGCGAAAACTTTTAGAGGAGAAAGGATTAAAGGCCGATACTTTTATAGTAGTGCATAAGCCGTATATGGAGCGCCGCATTTACGCGACGTTCAAAAACTTTTGGCCAGAGCCTGAGATCGTAATGGCGTCACCGCAGATTTCATTCGAAGAGTATTCGCCCAGTAAAGAGTTTAAAGAAAGAACAATCAATCTGCTTGTCAGCGATCTACAACGCATCAAAGAATATCCCGCAAAAGGTTTCCAGATTCCTCAAGATATTCCAGCCGAAGTTTGGAGCGCCTATGAAAAACTTGTCGAGCTCGGGTACACTAAGTACCTTGTAAATAAATGAGAATGAAAGAAGTCATAAAAGACAGGCTCAATCGCGCAGTAAAGGAAAAAGTATTTCCTGGCGGTGTGGTTGGAGTCGTACAGAAAAACGGAGAGAAGGTAATTATCCCTGCGGGTTCTTTTACCTACGATGAGGGGAGTCGTGTTGTAGAAGCGGAAACACCGTACGATCTGGCGTCACTGACAAAGTCGATCCCGACTGCAAGTGTTGCGCTTTCGTTAATCGAACAAGGTAAACTCTCGCTTGATGACCAATTCACCTTGTTTGTTCCAGAATGCACTAACCAATATCGAGAAAAGATACTTATTCGGCACTTACTCACCTATAGCATCATTGGAAATCTGCCAACGCCGGGATTTTCGTTTCAAACTGCCACCGCAGAAACTATGTGGCAAAATCTCTTATCGGTGGACCTGAAGTACCCTCCAGGCGATGTCTCGCAATATTCGAATATGCCTGCGCTGTTTTTAACGAAGGTGATCGAGCGTGTAACTGGAAAAGGTATCGATGTTCTTGGCAGAGAATATTTTTTTGAGCCACTAGACATGTTGTCTGCCATTTTCTTACCCCTAGACCATGAGTCAGTCCCTCCCACTGAAATTGATGCATGGAGAGGTCTTGTGCAAGGGTTTGTCCATGATGAGACAAGTTATATTTTACAGCGAGACAATGAGGCCTCATGCTGTGCGGGCCTTTTTGCGAACGCACCGGATATATTGAAATTTATCGAAATGCTTTTGAATGAAGGCAAGCTGCATGGGAAGAGATACTTTAGTCCCGAAACAGTTCGAACTATGTATACTAACCAGCTAGCATCCATCGGTGCATCAATGGGGCTTGGCTGGGAACTAAATGACCCGCAGTTTATGGGACGCTTCTCATCTGAAACCATGTTTGGTAAAACTGGTTTTACGGGGACATCATGCGTGTTAGACATACCCCGCGGCGTTGGATACGTGCTTCTTTCAAATCGAACGTATCCAAAGCGAACAAGCGCTGATGCGATACGACAAGTGCGGCGTGATATTTCTGATATTGTATTTACAAATGAAAGGTAAAAAAATATACATAGTGGGCATCGGGGGGATTGGGCTTTCTGCGTTGGCGCAGCTTTTTTTGCATGAAGGTGCAGAAGTCACGGGGTCAGACCGTGCGGAGCAGCCGACCACGAAGATGCTCATGACAAAGGGTATCAACGTCTTCATAGGCCACGATGCGACGCATGTCCCAGAAGACGCATCTATGCTCGTGTACAGCGACGCTATCCCGTCTGATAGTCCCGAGCGCATTCGTGGTCGCGAGCTCGGCATACCTGAACTCAACTATTTTGAAGCGCTGGGTAACATGGCAGAAGGCAAACAGGTGGTTGCCATTTCCGGCACGAACGGCAAAACAACCACGACCGCCATGCTGGGTAAAATTTTAGTGGATGCGGGCGTGGACCCCACTGTGGTGGTGGGCAGTATTGTCTCGGAGTGGAAGAGTAACTTTCGGGCAGGGAAGAGCAACCTGTTTGTGGTGGAAGCGTGCGAGTATCGCCGTCACTTTTTGAGCTTTCACCCACACATTCTTGTGATAACTAACATAGAGTTTGACCACACTGACTATTTTAAAGACCTCGCCGACGTGGTCCATGCATTTACTGAGTCTGCAGAGGGGGTAACGGAAGGAGGAGTGATTGTCACGAATATGCGCCTGCCAAACGTTACGAAAGCACTCTCAGAAATTACGACGAAGACGGTCGACTACTCCCGTGCCTTAGTGCCGGAGCTCCTTTTGCCGGGCGAGTTCAACCAAGAGAATGCAAAGGCCGCCAAAGCAGCAGCGAAAGTTATTGCGCCGCAGCTGACCGACGACGGTATAGATGCTTCGCTCGCGAGCTTTGCGGGCACGTGGCGCCGGTTCGAGTGTAAAGGTGTCTTGCCAGGAGGCGCACTGCTGTATGACGACTACGCCCACCACCCGACTGCTATTACTAAGACCATTGTTGCTGCTAAAGAAAAATTTAACGGTAAAAAAATAATAGTGTTTTTCCACCCGCACCTCTACAGCCGCACGCGCGACTTGTTCGACGACTTCGCCATGGCGCTTGCACTTGCGGATGAGACATACATTTTGCCGGTCTATGCTGCGCGCGAAGAGCATGACGAAAGTGTGTCAAACGAGGCGCTCGCAGAGGCGACAAATAAAAATGGCGGCAAGGCTTCAGCGGTTTCAGGAATGGAAGAGACAACTAAAAAACTACGTACATTTGGCCCCGACACGGTTGCCTTCACCATGGGTGCAGGCGATGTCTACCGCGCAGGAGAAGCGGCGTTGAAATAAAAAAACCCTGCACCATGTCGGTGCAGGGAAGTCTCACAATGTGTGGGTGATGAGGAGAAGATTGCGGTGATTTCTCAGAGATTGGTCCGGGTTTCTGGTGGTGTGCCAGCGTGCCGGGTCGCCTGCTATATCAGAACCCAGGGTGGAAATGTTTTGCTTTGACACGCCACAGTGCATGAGCTGACCTCGGATAACCTCTACCAGGTCGAGTGTAAACGACGCATTCGTTTGGTGCCATCTTCTCAGCGATAGAAACATGAGTGTATTGTCTGCGCCATACAAAAAATGCTGCGGAGAATGTACAAACATGCGGGGTGGGAGTGCAAACGCCACGGTCGCCTGTATTTTCCTCAATTCAGTTTTTGGTAATCGTGCGAATGGTTGCCACATCGCAAAAATTACCGATTCATGTTTTCGCTCTGGGTGACGCCCTGTGGTGTGAGCCCGATCGAACAGGCTGTCTCTGCCCACATGCGCCGCTACACACAAAGGCTTCAGCTCTAGTTCTCTATTCCCGGGGTAATAGAGAATTACGCCGGGGCAACCGCCAGGTGCAAACCCGTATGTTTGTCCTAGTCGAAGACGGCAAATATCTGCTTTCATGCCGAAGCGCAGTGTCACGTTGCTGTTGCCTGTGTGCAGTCGTACGGTATCTGGCAACATCTCATCTATGCAGACGTCCACTCCAAACACCGGCTCAGGTAGAAGTATTTCTGTGATATTGAGATTCCGAGCAATCTCAGCAATATGTGTCGCGATGGTGTTTTCCCCCACCGTACCATTTTGAGGCTTGGCATAGAATGGGCCAAGAGACCAGTTGAGGTCCTTGTATTCCTTCCATGAAGGGCCGAAAGCAGCAATACGCACTCCTGGCCGGTGAATAGTTATAGCGAGGGTGGTGTTCGTATGGTGAGCAGATGTGGCGCACATAGTCCTTCCTTTACAAAGGGCCCATCTCGTACCGTACCACTTGTAGACATTTTGTCAAAATATGATATTTTAATTTTATTATGGCAAAGCTCTCTGTGGTCGCAACTCCGATAGGAAACCTCGAAGACATCACGCTACGCGCGTTACGCACGCTTCGGGAAGCAGACATTATTGCCTGCGAAGATACTCGTACCAGCAAAAAATTATTGGCCCATTACGATATTCATACGCCGCAAACATCCTTTCATACGCATAGCGGTACAAAGGGGTTTGCAAAAATTATTGCACTCCTGCAAGAAGGAAAGCATGTGGCGCTTATCTGCGATGCGGGTACTCCGGGCATCTCTGACCCTGGATTAGAGCTCGTCTCTATAATCCGAGAGCAGACAGAGCAGCTTTTTCTAAAGCAAATGGTCTGGCCGAGCCCATCCAAAAAAAATTATAAGAAGGTGGGCGAAGGAGATCCGAGGACCTTTGCGGAAGAAAAGTCTGCGTCGCCTGCTACTACAATCATCGAAGCAATTCCCGGTCCGTCGGCGCTCGCGGCAGCGCTTTCAATTGCTGGGCTGCGCGCTGCGTCATTCACTTTTCTAGGATTTTTACCCTTAAAGAAGGGAAGGGAAACATTGTTTAAAGAAATGGCCGGCTCTGACCGGGCAAGTATTTTTTATGAATCGCCGCATAGGATTGTAAAGACGCTTGAGAGTCTTATAAAATTCTTACCGGTGGGGAAGCGAGTGGGCATCTACCGTGAACTGACAAAAATGCACGAAGAGTCACTTGTCGGCACACCCGCGGAGCTGCTCGAGCTACTACTGAAGGACCCAAACCACCAACGCGGCGAGTTCGTGGTCATCGTTGAGGGGCGCTGAGCCTAGTGGTAGACTATTTCTATGTCTAAAGAAATGACCGTCATAGCCCTTGGTCTTTTTGTTGCAGTTGTTCCCTATATAGGTATCCCGTCAAGCTGGAAAACTCCGCTACTTCTTGTAGTCGGCATTCTCATCATACTCATGGGTTTTCTTTTGCGAGGGTCAGCGCTTTCTCGTGGTACGGAAGGGTCCGAAAGCCGTCCTTATGTTGAAAACACGACCAAAAATAAGCGGGACCATTCATTGCCTGAAGAATTAGAGTAACGAAACCTGTTGTAATAGAACCAATGCCGCTCAGAGTGGTACAATTGTTGTGTGCAAGAAGATCCAAATAAAATAACATTCTTTGCCAAGACAAACTCCAGAGGCAAGGAGACGCCGTTTGGTATTAAGCGCCGCGATAG
>JAYUDS010000026.1:0-36883 GCA_043739595.1 Candidatus Adlerbacteria bacterium
TGTCCATGAATGTATGCAGACGTTGTGCCACGTGCGGGTAGAAGGTAGCTGCGGCAACAATTGTCAGTACACCGAGCAAAAACAAAAGTGCAAAGTGCCAGAGTTTACCGCCTGCAGCAAACAACATGCCAACAGTGGCGATACTTATTATGATGACGCCAGCCGTGTTTGGTTGCAAAAGAAGCAAGACTGCCGGTCCCCCGGCTATGAATGCTAAAGGTGCTAGTCCACCGCGGATACTCCCAATATTTTTAAAGTTGGCCGAATACATGGCAGCCAAAAAAAGTACGGTTGCAAATTTTAATATTTCTTCTGGTTGAAAGGAGAATTTGCCTATTACTATCCAACGTGATGCTCCTTTGAGCGAGAGTCCTATGTGCGGCACGAAAGTCAGAAGAGTTAAAAAAATAGCAAACCCAAAAAAATATGGTGTGTAGGCTTTTAAAAGTTTGTAATCTGTCCGGGCAAAGACAGTAAGTAGTATCCCCCCGCATACCAAGCCGAACAGTAGTTGACTGGCTGCAACAGAGGTAAAGCTTGCGCCCCCATCGCGCGCAAGTAGACCCATGGCTGCTGAGGTAAATATGAGTAGGCCAAATATAACCAACGAACAAACCGCAAGCAAAAAAGGTGTATCGATAGGTTTTGTCTTCATGAGCGGTTGAGTTTAGAGCAGCGCAAGGGACATGCCGATGATAGCGGCAAGCACACCCACTATCCAGTATCGCATAGTCACTTTGTATGGCGGCCAACCGAGTGCTTCAAAGTGGTGATGGAGCGGAGCGATACGCAATATTTTTTTGCCGAGTATTTTTTTGCCGAGTATCTGTAACATGTTAGAAAAAACGGTTATAACAAGCGGGAACGCAATAACGGGAAGGACTGATACTCCTTTGCCGTGGTCCAGAGTGTCAGTAAGAAACGCAATGACCACAAGACACAGGGTAAGTCCCATGGTCCCTGTTTCTGACAAATAAAACCGGGCGGGCGGAATGTTAAACCACAAAAAAGCGAGGAGCCCTCCTGAAATAGCACCAGCGAGCGCTGCTATGTCTAATTGATTTTGGAAAAAAGCAATGCCTGCATACGCTGCAAAAATGGTGCTGAAGATTCCTCCCGCTAAGCCGTCTATGCCATCTATCACCCCGCCTGCGTAAATAAACAACGCGACAAGTACAAAAAATGGAATAAATAATATCCCCAACTCCAATGGTTGCGACAGAAATGGTAACGAAACAGACGAGACGCCAAGCTTTGTGTAAAACCAATATGCGCACAGTAACGCCGTAATAGCAACAAACCCAAGCCGCATTCGCAACCGTAGCCCTTTCCTCCCTTGCACTTCATACAAGTCATCTAAAAAACCAACAAACGAACCTGCTAACAACGCCGCAAGCGGGACCCATGTCTGATTGCGGCTGATAAACGAAAGTGAGTCAAATGTTGCTGGAAATATGCCAGACAAAACCGATAAAAGGCTTGCGGTTAGTATCACGCTGGCCCACACAATGACACCGCCGAACCGCGGGGTACCCACTTCGCGTACTTCGTGGAGTTTGTTAAACGTCTCAGCAGGCGTACCGTCTAAAGCAGTTTTGCCGGCTTTTGGCTTCCACATTTTATGTTTGTACAAAAAATGAGCGATAAATGGTGTAATCCCTATGCCGATAAGAAAAGAGATAGTAGCAGGCACGAATATGCGTATTGCATCAATAGTTGTCATGAAAATATTACTAATGTGGGTGCCGTGCGGCGTGTATTAATGTCTTTATATCTTCAAATCGGCCATCTTTAGTGGAGCCCAGCACGACCGCAACCAGCGGGTGACCAATTTCAACATCAAACACTGCTACTAAATTACCCCCCGCCAAGTCAGTAAAGCCTGTTTTTGCACCGATAAATCCAGGGATAGAAAGAAGTGGCTCAGCGGTTGCGTGCGCTTTAATAGTGCGACCATTGTCGTCAATAGAAACGCTGTTATTTTGCGTGAGTTCAAAATAAGCGGGGTATTGCTTGTAAAATAGCGCAGCCAGCCGCGCAACATCGTATGCAGAACCGTAGGCGCCTGATGTGTCAAAGTTAACATCCAAGCCTGTGGGATTCAGAAAATAGGTTTGCGAAAGTCCAAGTGCCTGTGCCACCTCGTTCATTTTTTGAATGTAGTGGTCTCCCAGGCTCTCTGCAGCTGCCTGCATTGCGTCATTAGAAGATGCGATAAGCCCAATGCGCAACAAATCATGAAGCGGTATGACGTCACCAACTTTAAATCCCCAATCTCCCTCTGGTAAAAGCGCATCCGGAGTAATAGTTACAAGGGTGTCAGGGCTCTTTGCTGTCAACACAATTTCTGCCGTCATGAGTTTAGTGATGGAGGCAAGTGCCCTTTGTGTGGTAGCATCTTTTGCAAAAAGAATGCGGCCGCTTGCCGGGTCAAACAGTATTGCCGACTTGGCGGTTAGTTTGGCTGGCGAGAGGTTTGGCTGAAAAGGAAATTCTGCACCGGCGGTGAGTGTGGGTGCATCTATGCCGTGCTGGAGCATGGCGAGTGCTATGCCCCCACTAAAAGCTGCGGTCACTAAAAAAGCAGTAGTAAAAAGTGCAAGGACCGAATGTTTAACATATGGCATCTTCATGACTCGTGCGCCTCATTAGATGTTTGTGTATTGCGATACGACGCTTCAAGTTGTGAAAGTTTGCTTCGGACAGCATCAAAATCAGGCAAGTCACGGGGGTGGGTGGTCCCCATCTGGCTCAGGAGCTCTGTGGTGGCTTCGTATAAAAAAGATCGTTCATCTTTTGGGTTCTGAACTTTTCGTACGAGCCCACGGGTTGTAAGCGTACGAATGGTTTGAGAAGAATTCACGCCCCGGATAAAGTCCACTTCGGCCCTGGATAACGGTCCTCGGTACAAAATAGCGGCCAACACTTCAAGTCCGGCACGTCCTAAGTCGCGCGAGTTTTCTTCACGTCTGACACGTTCGATAAGGTCTGACACAGCTGAGGCAACGCGCAGTTCAAGCATATATCCGTCGTCGACCAACACCACCCCGCGGCCTTCGGAGTTTGTAAGTAAAGAAAGTGCCCGGCTCAGAGAATCTTCTTCAACCTGTAAAATTTTGAGCAGCTCACTACGGGACATGGGTTTGCCCAATGCAAAAAGTAGACCCTCGATACATGCAGCTAGTTCTTGGTCATTCATACGTCGGTACAGACACCGCATCAGACTGGAGTGTGATGTCTCCAAAGTGCTCATGCTGCTGTGCATTGATTATACCCTGCTTCACCAGCTCGAGTAGCGCTAGGAAGCTGACGATAACCGTGTGCTTAATTTCGTGCATGTCCCGGGTTTCCTTTTCAGAAGGTTTTTTTCCATGTCCACTAAACTCCTTAAACGAAAGCTCAAACGCATGTGAAATACGGCCGGCAAGCTGCTCTATCATATCCTCTAAAGACATAATTTTTTTGACTGCAACTTTGGGGAGTGAAAGTGCTGCTGGAAAGCCATCTATAAGTGATTGTGCAGCCACACGCAATGAAGTTAGCGAAATTGAGCTGTCGAATATAAAAAGCGGCGCAGGCTCCGGAGTATTTCCCTCATACAAGTAAGGATTCGAAGCAGTTTTGCCCAGAGTAAGAGAAGTTTCTTTCAGTAGCTGGTATACAGCCAGTCGATATTCAAGCTCTTTAATGTCCCGAGTCTCTTCGCCCGAAATAGTAAGCGTCGGCAACAAGGACCGCGATTTTATAAGCAAAAGCGTTGCGGCAAGCGTTACAAACTCAGCGGTCTCTCCCACGGGCATCTCGTCCATGGCATTAATGCGCGCAATATACTCGTCAGTCACCGCCGCAAGCGAAATGTCATTGATCAAAAGCTTCCTCTTTTCAATCAAATCAAGCAAAAGGTCCAACGGGCCTTCATAGACAGGAGTTTTAACAGTCGGGGCATTCTGCATTAGAGTTGAGTTGCTTCGCAGAAATCAAAGTTTCAGGAGTACGCGATTTTCCCTGCTGATGAAAATCGCTCAATCCTCGGCGCCGACGCGCCTCAGAAGCCTCCTTCAACTTTATTTCCACTTCGCTACTGCTATTTTACACTGTTTATACTTTATTTGAACAAAAAGAGAGGCTGGTCAATTGACCAGCCTCTTTCTCATCTCCGCCATCAGGTGGACCATCATCGTACGAATTATCGTCGAGGCGATCTAACTTGTGAGCCAAGAAGAAAGTGAACATAAAACTTACTAATGCTAGTGCCAGGAATTTGCAACCTAAAAGTCAATGTCTCAAAAAGGCTATAAACATTAAGCTATATTCCCTGCTCAATCAGCTTGAGAAGAAATCGGACGGGAGCCCCTGCGGCACCTTTGGCCAGGAATTCTCCCGAGGTGGCGGTCATGCGCGGCGCCATGTCTATGTGGACCCACAGACAGTCAATTTCTTTGGCAAATGCCTTCAGGAACATCCCGCCGGCTATAACTCCCCCATATCGGCTGTTGCCGTCGGTCGAGAGGTTTGGGATGTCGCCGAAGGTTGACTTGGTCATGTCCTCGTATTCCTCCCAGGCTGGGAACGGCCACATGTAGTCACCGCTTTTTTCGGCAAGCTCCATAATTTGCGGGATCATGTCTTCGTCGTTAGTCATAAAAGCAGATGCTTGTGTGCCGAGTGCTATAAGTGACGCGCCAGTGAGAGTTGCTACGTCGATAATCGCGGATGGGTTGTATTTTTTGGCATAGGTAATGCCGTCGGCTAAAATGACGCGACCCTCAGCGTCAGTGTTGAGAACTTCAATGGTTTTGCCTGACATAGACCTCAGCATGTCGCCGGGGCGAACTGCGCCATCGCCTCCAACGTTTTCAACCGCAGGAATAAGGCCAACAACGTTGGCTTTGAGTTTGAGCTTTGCTGCAAGCGCGACTGCATGTATGACGGCGGCACCTCCCGACATATCCATATGCATTTCGTACATATGTTCACCCGGTTTGATGTTGAGTCCGCCGGTGTCAAACGTGACACCCTTGCCCACCAAAATAATTGGCTTTTTGGAGAAGTCTGACTTCTCCGCTTTGGCATTCGAGCTTGGTTTACCTAGACCCCAATACTCAACGACTATAAACTGCGGCTCTTCGCTCGAGCCCTTGGCAATGCCCAACACTGCGCCCATACCGAGCTTTTCCATGTCCTTTCGACCCAGAACCTTAACCGTGGCTTTGGTCCCCGCTACGGCCTTTTTAGCTGCATGTGCGAGGACTTTTGGGGTCATGTCTCCGCCCGGGGTGTTCGAGAGCTCGCGGCAGGCGTTGACCTCTTGTGCTATCCAGTGGCCGCGCTTCGCACCTTCTATACCCTCTTTCGATATGCCATCCAGAGCTAAAGTCTCGACCTCTGCAAACCCTTCTTTGGGTTTGGTCTTGTACGTATTGTGTTCATAGTCGGCCATGACAAACGCGGTTGCAACAACCTCGGCAAGATCGAGGTCTGTCACCTCTTCCGGCACCAACGCTCGTATATCCTTCCAGCCAACGTTTATCACCCGCAGCTTGTGTTGCTTGGCCGTGGCCACCACCTTGCGCATCAGCAAAATTAGCTTACGCCTGCTCAACCCTTGGTCTTTATTCGCCACTGTGAGCCCGGTCCCCACATGCAGCTCTTGGGCCACCACTTTATCCACAAACTTCGTCAACGTCCCCTCTACCAGCCTCACCGTCGTCGCACCCTTCTCTGCTGTCGGTTGGAATTTCATAGCTAAGATTATTTTTGTATATCAAGACTTATACCCAGCTCTTTGAGTTGCTTTGGAGATACTTCTGCGGGCGCACCCATCATGAGGTCGCGGCCTTCGCCAGTTTTTGGGAAGGCAATAACTTCACGTATGTTTGGCTGATTTTCAAGCAGCATAACGGTACGATCGATGCCCGGTGCGAATCCGCCATGTGGCGGTGCGCCATACTTGAATGCTTGAAGCATATGTCCAAACTTCTTTTCCTGCTCCTCGTCGCTTATACCAAGCAAATTAAACACTTGTTTTTGCTCAGCTGCGTCGTGGATACGGATAGAGCCAGACGAAAGCTCATAGCCATTCAGCACGAGGTCATACGAGTTGGCTCGGATAGAAAATAAATCTTCCCCTTTCATAAACTTCTCTTTGTCTTCTAGGTTAACCGAGCAGAATGGATGATGAGCTGCCTCAACCGCGCCTTCTTTGTTTTTTTCAAACATGGGGAAGTCGACTACCCAAGCGAAGGCAAGTTCGTTCGGGTCATTCTTGTCTTGGCGCAGGTCTGGCTTGTCGCTCCCGTGCTTCTCAATTGATTCGGCATAGGTGATGCGAGTGAAAGGCGTGGTCGTGATTTTTTTCTCTGGGTACAAGGTTTGCACGAGCTCAATAAACATTGCTTCGGTATATTGCAAGATGTCTTCTTGAGTTACAAACGACATTTCGAAGTCAAGTTGGGTAAACTCCGGTTGGCGGTCGCCTCTCGTGTCTTCGTCGCGCATACAGCGGGCTATTTGGAAGTACTTCTCAAACCCGGCAACCATCAACAGTTGTTTAAATTGCTGTGGCGACTGTGGAAGCACATAGAACTTCCCTTTCTCGAGGCGTGACGGGACGATATATTCACGTGAACCCTCAGGTGTGCCACGCATCATTATGGGGGTCTCAATTTCGACAAAACCGTTTTTGTCCATATGGTCCCGAAAAAACTTCACTATTTTGTGACGCATACGAAGGGTTCGCTGCATGCGCTCAGTGCGCAAGTCTAAATAGCGGTATTTGAGACGATTCTCTTCTCCAACATCTATCGAGTCTTGGTCAATAGGAAACGGAGGCGTCTCAGATGCATTCAAAATTTCTATACTTTTTATCTCAAGCTCGATGTCGCCGTTTAGCACACCCGCGTTTATGTTTTTCTCTGGACGTTTGTTAACTATGCCCTCTACGGCAACGACATATTCTGAGCGAATTTCTTTGGCTACAGCCATAGCCTCTGTTTCACCTGGCAGTACCACGCCCTGGACCGAGCCCGACATGTCGCGGAAGTCGAAAAAAACCATTTTGCCCTGGTCGCGACGGACCGACACCCAGCCTTTGACCAGTGCACGTTCCCCTACTTTTTTTAGCAGTTCTCCAATAAGTGTTCTATCCATAGGTATTATTTATTTTTTGCAGTAACGCTTCGTACCAATAGTTCAAAATCCTCCACCAGCAGTTCAAAAAACAAACTAACAGTGTCGAATAGATGCATACGTTATAGTGTAACTCCTACTTTTTGTCGAACCTCTTTCATTTTCAATGCAGCTGTCTCCCGAGCCCGATTACTCCCCTCTTCTATCACTTTCTTTACGTCTTCGTTGGTGATGCTGTTTCTCTTCTCTCGCATCGGACCGATGAACGCTTCAAGGTCTTCTATTAGTGCTTCTTTCAGAATCTTGTAACTTCCTTTGTTTGATTCATACAACTGGGCGAGTCTTTCTTCCGGATGGAGCAACTTGTGGATAGCGTAGACGTTCTCGGGGCGCTCGCCGCTGGAGTCGGTCACAATGCTCATGACTGCCTTCGCTACTTCGTCTTTGGTGCCGAACAAGGGTATGGTGTTGCCGTAGCTTTTGCTCATCTTCTTACCGTCGGTCCCTGGAACAATTGCTACTCCTTCGAGAATGATTTCTTTCGGTTCTTTAAAGGTGTCCCCAAAAGCAAGATTAAACTTTGCTGCAACTTCGCGCGCGTACTCCACATGCTGTTTTTGGTCTTGGCCTACTGGCACTACGTCAGTGTCGTACAAAATTATGTCAGCGGCCATAAGGACTGGGTAAGTAAAGAGCCCTACGTTTGCATCAAGACCCTTAGCTACTTTGTCTTTGTAGGCATGGCCCAACTCGAGCATAGACACGGGAACCAAGCAGTCAAAAATCCACGCTGCCTCCATGTGTTCTTGAATGCGTGACTGCTGGAAGATAACGGCCTTCTTTGGGTCCACTCCAACTGCAAGATAGTCTCGAACCGTATTAAAAATATTTGAACGTAGCTCGGTCGGGTTCTTGAGCGAAGTTAGTGCATGGTAGTCAGCTACCATGAGGAAGCTCTCATACTGCTCGTAAATGTTTATAAACGGCTTAAGCGCGCCAAAGTAGTTTCCAATATGCAGGGCTCCACTGGACTGTAGACCGGTCAAAAGTCGTTTTTTCCCATTTTCCCCTTGTGTCATGATTTATTTACTATAGCAAAATACTCGTTATGTTGCAGGCTAACAGTAACTTGACAAAGTGGAATATAATATTGTATAGTTTCATTTGGAAATCTGCCCCAGGCAGGTATTGAAATCAATGGAGGCTAGAATGCCGGTAGCAGTCATATTGTTGCTCTTGTTTGCTGTTCCCATTCTCATGGCTTGGGCAAGCGATGTGTTCGCTCGGTATAGTGCCTCGGCACCCAAGCCGGGACCAATGCGTTTCCGAATCTTCGGCTTGTCTACAGGACTTTGTATGTTTTACATAGTTGAAGCAGTCTGCGTCATGGGCAGCGGCTTTATTGCTGCAGTCTCAACCAAGATGGCGATCGCGGTCATTGAGTTCCCAGATGTTATCTACTTCTACCCAGCCCTGGTGGGAGGGGTGCTTAGTGGCATCGTTGCCCTGTGGACAAACCCAAAACAGAGGCAGCTTGTTGCTGCAAAAAAAGAAATGAAGGAGTAGAACATGTTTGGGTCTGAAAACTAACGGAATACTGGTTACGGACATTGGCGTTTAGGCGCTGTCCTTTCGGCTCTTCTTGGTCCAATAACAACAAGCTGAAGCTTGTGCGTAGTCGACCGCCCCCAACAACTCGGGGCGGTCTTTTTGTTTGACAAATGCGAAAAAAAATGTAATATAATTTTGTACTCGTTCTTCATATACACATTTTTTTGGGGTTAAGAAATGGAAATGTCCCACTCAGCCTTCTTGCGGATGCTGGCAATGGATGCGGGTCTTATTATGCGGAAATATCATCATGTTTCTGGCGTTCCGTATTCGCTAAAGCCAGACAAAACCCGAGTGACGGCGGCAGATAAAAAAATTGGTGAGTATGTTGCGCGCCAATTTCGAGAGTACTACCCAAGCGGGGTGTGCATCCGGGAAGAAACAGACTTTCCTCTGAGGACCGGCGGTGGGTTTGAAGGCGTCTTCGATGAAATCGACGGCACCCTCGAGTTTTCACGAGGGGGTCTGTACGCGGTTTTTGCAGGCGCAGTGATGCTCGATCACCAAGTATGGAACAGTATCATATATGCACCGCTTCTGGATGAGCAGCCCACCTATGAAGCGGTTGTTGGTTTAGGGGCATTCTGCAACAATCGGCCAATCCATGTCTCAAAAAAGAAAGCACATCCGAAAATCGAAGTAACAACCGCTGGGGTTACAAACGAGCTGTACAAAGCATCTGCTGTTATTTCAGAGCTCGGCCTATGCGGATGTGATGTGAGTGACGTGCTTAGTATCAGTTTTTCTTGTGCATTACTTGCAGAAGGAAAAACCGAAGGGGTGCTTTTCCCCTGGACAACGCTCCACGACATCGTGCCAGGCTCTTTGCTTGTAAAGGAAGCCGGAGGAATTATCACCGACCTAAACGGTCGGGACTTAGACCTAAGCCAGAACGCAGTAGAAGGGTTCATAGCAGCAAACTGCAAAGACACGCACGACATGCTGCTCAACGTCGCACAGCGTAACCGTCAACGTACGTAACAGCAGTTTCCTGGAGTATGTACGGCGGCGCAGGGTCTAACCCTAGCGCCGCCTTTTTCTTTACCCTTTCCAGTGGAATCTATTTTCTTTTAAAATGTCTATAATATTATTATACGTATCCTCTTTCGCAAGCTGTGGCGCGTCTGGGTATATGCCTTCTATCGCATAGAGTACGCCCATAGAGATAAAGCCCAGACTTATTGCCTCCATAATTTCTTCGTCGCCTGTCTTTTGTTGGTACATGTGCAAAAACGCATCTCCTAATTCTTTGTAATAAGGATTTTTTGTTAGGTGGTAGTACCACAAATACTGCGACATCCAACGACCAAGGTCGATACCAGGGTCCCCCCATGGAACCCGAGAGTAGTCTATAACCCAGACCGATTTGTCCTGACGCAAAAAAACATTTGCACCCCAAAAGTCACCGTGCAGTGGTTGCAACCGGTCTTCTCTATTTTTCCATTTGTGCAAAAGGTTAAGCACCAGCCCAATGTACGCTTCTTGTTTTTGCGGAGGAAGCAGCGGATGTTCCTCGCCAAAGTCATGCATAAAAGTGAGTGTAAGTTCCGGGTGCATGACCTCACCGCGCAATCCGCTGTTGTAGAGTGCTTGTCGTCGCGTGGTGTCGCCAGACGGATGCGCAAGAGTATGCAGTTTCGCCGCATAGTCGGTTATTGCCTCTAGCTCAGCGAAGTCCTCTGCATCCATGGCAATTTTGCTCTGTCTGCGGTCGAGCAGGAGGTTGTATGGCGCTCCTTCTGGTTCGAATTCTTGAATGTTGTAAATGGTAGTCTCTTCGGTAATATCTGGCAGCACGACGGAGTGGTCTCCATTCTCGACGATAAGGCCAATTGACCGAGGTGATGTACCAAAACGGTTCGCCATGTTATGGCCCACCAATAGCGACGCTAATTTTCGTTCAGGGAATTCAAAACCCATTTCGTCGGTGTGCACCCGTTTAATAAAAAAATGCCGTCCGTCTTTTGCGGTAACTTTGTACCCGTGGGCATGGAAGCCGCTCCCTATTTTTTCAATAGTAACAAGTTCCACCTTTTCGCCCAGCTTCTGTGAGATAGCTTGAGAGATTTTTGATATATCGATATCTGACATTGCCTGACTGTACCAGAAAATGAAAAAACGTCCCAGCAGTAGTGAGACGTGTTTTTATTTTTTTATATCCCCTCTTCTTTTAACTTTTCAATTAAGCCTTTTGCCGTACGGGAAAGTTTATGTGGGAGCGTGATTTTAACTTTGACAAACATGTCACCGCGTTTGCCCCGTGCGTTTGGGACGCCTCGGTTAGGGATTCGCAAAAGCTCGCCGTGTGTCACTCCAGGTGGAATGGTTACAAAGTCTTCGCCGTCTAAGGTGGGGATGGCATATTCAGTTCCCAAGAGGGCGTCAGTCAGTTTTATATTAAGTTCGGTCACCAAGTTTGGCCCGTCTTTCTTGAAGCGAGAGTCTTGGCGAACATGGACTTTGACATACAGGTCGCCCGCCTGGCCTCCGGCGACTGCTTCGCCTGCACCTGTAAGTCGAATCATTTCGCCCACTTCTATGCCTGAAGGCACCACAATTTCAACTTCTTCTTGTTTGCGGTAGACTCCTTCTCCGCGGCAGGTGCGGCATTTTTCTTTTGGGATTTTGCCTGCAGCATGGCAGAAGCGGCAGGGGCTTTCCATTGAAATGGTGCCAAAAATTGAATTACTCGTTTCGTGGAGCTTGCCCGTCCCGTTGCAGTGGGTGCAGGTTAAAAGCTCGGTGCCTGGTTCAGCGCCGTTGCCGTGGCAGCTTTCGCACTTGGCTGTTTTGGCAAGCAGCACTTTTCGTGTAACGCCGAAAATAGATTCCTTAAAGGTAAGCTCGAGGTCAATAGAGATGTCCCTGCCACGTCGCATGCGCGTTCCTGTTTGGCCAGCAAAGAAGTCACTGAATACGTCACCAAAGTCAAAACCAAAACCATTTTGGAATGCATCTTGGAACTGCGAAAAGTCGAAGTTAGAATTGCCTTGGAAGCCACCCTGACCGCCACTTGCGTCACTAAAGACGCGGCCGTATGAGTCATATTCGGCGCGCTTTTTATCGTCTGACAATATAGAATATGCTTCGCTTACTTCTTTAAATTTTTCTACATCCCCTGTCGCTTTGTCGGGGTGTAGTTTATGTGCAAGTTTATGGAATGCTTTTTTAATTTCGTCTTTTGACGCTCCTTTAGTAATACCCAGCGCTTCGTAGTAATCTCTTTTGTTAGACATATTTACTGACTATTTTAACAGACAAAACGTTCTATGCAAGAAAAATTTTAAGTATAAATGAATCTGTCAGAACATGTCTTCAGATTAATCGAATGCAACTTCGTCATTCCGGTATGAACCCTCCGGCTTGAATGCTCCAAAGTTTTTGGTACAAGCCGCCACGCTGCAATAATTCATCGTGTGTTCCATCTGCTACTACACAGCCTTTTTCCAGCACGATAATTCGATCCATTTTCATAATAGTCGATAGTCGGTGCGCGATAACGATGACAGTTTTACCTTCCATGAGGACCTTGAGTGCATCCTGGATAAGCGACTCTGACTCGGAGTCGAGGCTCGAGGTTGCTTCATCAAGCACGAGTATTGGAGAATTTTTCAGAATTGCCCGGGCTATAGCCACACGCTGACGCTCGCCTCCTGACAGCTTGATACCACGCTCTCCCACGAGAGTGTTGTAGGTGTCGGGAAGGTTAGAAATAAACTCATTGCAGTGTGCTTTTTTTGCTGCAGCCAGCACTTCTTCGTCGGTTGCGTCTTGTTTTCCATAACGGATATTTTCCATTAGCGTGCGATGAAAAAGCATGGGTTCTTGCGGCACAAAGGAGATCATCTCACGCAAACTATCTTGTGTAACCTCAGAAATATTTTGACCATCTATATGTATAGTGCCGTTTCGCACGTCAAAAAAGCGAAGTAAGAGTTTGGTAATGGTCGACTTGCCTGCGCCTGAAGGCCCAACAAGCGCCACCTTTTGGCCAGCGAGCAACGTAAGATTAAAATTCTCTAAAATGTCGCGGTCGGTGTGGAAGTAAAACGATACATTTTTAAACTCAATTTCGCCGCGACTAATAGTAAGAGTCTTAGCGGTAGAAGCATCTTGGACTTCATGCTGTAGTTGCATGATCTCGAGCATCTCTCCCGCTTCTGCGAGTGCACTATAAAATTGTCGCAGTTCGCGGTTAATGCCTACCAGCCGGTCAAAGGTCGTAAAGAGGTACGCTTGTATGAGCACGAAGTCGCCAACGGTCAGTAAGCCCTGCTGCCAAAAGTGTATAGCTCCAAGCATCATAACAACCTGCAATCCAAGAGTAAAAAGTCCAAATCCTGCCCATATCCACTCATCCGCGCGCCACAGCCGCATGGTCTTTTGACGCCAGTCAGTCACGACTGTGTGAAATACGCCTCGCTCAAAAGTACCTGCAGAGAAAAGAGAAATAGTTGTCTGGTTCGAGATAGCGTCTGCAAGCGTTGCGGTTACATAAGTGTCAGCCTCAGCGCGCACAACGCGTAATGGTTGTCGAAGTCTTGCCACGTATATTTGGAATATAACAAACGCAACCGACCAAACTCCCAGAATAGTCCCAAGCGTATGATTGCGTAAAAAAAGGATAGTCACTGCACCTATGACAAAGAGGAAGGTCGGTACAAATTGGAAAATTACACCGTCAAAGATGATTTCGTATGAGCGTGAAAATTGCTTGATCTTATGAGTTAAGGAACCGGCAAAGTTGGAGATAAAGAAGTTGTTTGAGTGTCCGAGTAGATAGTCAAAAGCATCAACCTGTAGTTTGGTCATGATCTTTGACTGTAGACTCGTGATGATAAAACCTTGGATGCGTCTTGAGGTCCAGTCAAGAAGCCACATCGAAGCAACAACTCCCAATATAAGCAAAAGTGCGTGCACGGTTTGATTGCTCGGTTCAGCAATGGCAAGGGTGTTGAACAGCTTTTTTAAATAGAGCGGAGCTGTGAGGTTTGCTACTTGCAGCAAAAGCGCCCCAACGGCTATAGCCGCAAGTGCTCCGGGGTATTGTTTGGTATAGGCCCAATAAGTTCGAAACACCACATGAGCCCCCGGCTTTTTTTTACGAGGGATTTCAGCCATGAATTTTTAGAGTAGCACCGGTTTCTTACTTTGTCTCAGGATTATTTGGTGGGGTGTCGGTTTGTGGGGTGTCTCCAGTCGGGGTGTCGGTCTGGGCAGAGTCAGGAGGAGGAGTTGTTTCGCCAGCCTTTTGTACAGCTTCGTACACTTTAGAAAGTTCGCGGCTAAGCTCTTCGGTTGCTGACTTAATATCAGCTGCCTGGTCAGTGCCTTTTTTATTCTCTAGTACAGTTATTTTTTCAGTTATTGCAACTCCGAGTTCTGATGGAATCTTGTCTTTGTTGTCAGCAAGTGCTTTGTTGGCTGAATAGATAGTTTGCTCTGCAATATTTCGTGCTTCCGCAAGCTCAATTTTTTGTTTGTCTGAGTCGGCGTTTGCTTCGGCGTCTTTGCGCATCTTTTCGATATCGACATCTGAGAGGCCTGAAGAAGCTTCGATACGGATAGACTGTTCTTTGTTTGTAGCCTTATCTTTAGCTTTGACTGACAATATACCGTTTGCATCTACATCGAACGTTACCTCAACTTGCGGGAGTCCGCGTGGTGCTGTTGGGATACCGTCGAGCACAAACCGCCCGAGTGACTTATTGTCGCCTGCCATGGCACGTTCTCCCTGGGTGATATGTATTTCAACAGAGGTTTGATTGTCAGCTGCGGTCGAGAAGACTTGGCTACGACTCGTGGGAATAGTGGTGTTACGTTCAATAAGCTTGGTAGACACGCCACCCATTGTCTCTATACCAAGCGACAGCGGGATAACATCCAACAGAAGAATGTCGCGCACTTCCCCACCTAATATGCCTCCTTGGATAGCCGCACCTATCGCTACCACTTCGTCGGGGTTGACCGACATGTTCGGTTTTTTGCCAAAATATTTCTCCACTGCTGCTTGGAGTGCAGGCATGCGTGTCTGGCCACCGACGAGTATTATTTCGTTTATGTCCCCAGTCTTAAATGGTGACGCTTCCATGGCGCGCTTAGTAATGTCCAAAGCGCGGCTAATAAACTCAGCAGAAAGTTCTTCTAGTTTTGCGCGGGTTAGTTTTACCAACAGGTGGCGCGGACCGGAAGAGTCGGAGGTTATGAATGGGATGTTTACTTCGGTGTCAGTGGCAGTAGAAAGTTCTATTTTTGCCTTCTCTGCTGCTTCGTCAAGGCGCTGGCGCGCAAGAGGGTCGTTTCTGACATCTATACCGCTTTCTTTTTGGAACTCGACCGCAAGCCAGTCAATTATTTTTTGGTCAATATCTTTACCTCCAAGGTGTGCGTCTCCGTCGGTTGAGCGGACTTCAATTGAACCTTCATTCCCTTCAGCCATCACGACTTCGAGAACTGAAATATCAAATGTACCTCCTCCAAAGTCAAAGACAACAACCTTTTCATCTTTCTTTTTGTTGAAGCCGTATGCAAGCGCTGCAGCAGTCGGCTCATTTATAATGCGCTTAACGTCGAGACCTGCAATTTTGCCAGCATCTCGTGTAGCTGCGCGTTGTGCGTCGTTAAAGTACGCCGGCACTGTAATAACCGCTTCGGTAATAGGCTCACCCAAGCGTTTTTCAGCATCAGCTTTAAGCTTTTGTAATATCATGGCAGAAACCTCTTCTGGTCGGTACCAAGTTTCTTTTTCGGCCTGTCCCATCATCACCTCGATACCCCCGTTCTGAGACTTTCGCATTTCGAACGGGACGGCTGCACGGTCTTTGCCAACTAATTCTTCGTCAAAATTGTGGCCGATAAAACGTTTAATCTGGTATACGGTGTTTTTAGGGTTGGTGACTGCTTGACGCCTGGCTATAAGCCCAACAAGACGCTCACCTGTTTTTGAAGTAGCGATGACTGACGGGGTGGTGCGGCCGCCTTCGGAGTTTTCAAGAATTTGCGGCTCTCCGCCACGCATAATAGCCATTGCAGAGTTTGTGGTGCCCAAGTCTATACCTAAAATTTTTGCCATGTATATGTTATAGAATAATGAATAATTATTTTTGTATGTATGTGTAGACTGACACTTGAGCGGGGCGGACAATGCGCTCGTTTACCCTGTAGCCTGCGCTATGCACTGACTCTATGTAATGATCCTTTGACTCGTCCTCGGTCGTTACTTCGCGAAGTGCTTCATGTTTGTACGGGTCAAACTTCTCTCCTGCAGGTTCATATCGGCTGATGCCTGCGCGGTCCAACGACTTAAGCAAGTTACCGTATACTGCTTCTATCCCCTTCTTAAAATTTACGTCTGCTTCTTGAAAGCTATTGTCTTTCAACGCCATTTCAAACGAGTCGAGCGTTGGTATGAGCGCCTCGGCCATGTCGGTTTGAGTTCGTAATTCCAACTCTCCGCTTCGCGCAGCCTCGTCCCGTTTGAAGTTGGCGAAATCGGCGCGAGCCCGCTGCCAACCGTCGAGGTACTCCTGCTTTTCTTCTATTGCTTTTTTGAGTCTTTCTCTGAGCTTTTTGAGCGCACCGACACCCTCTTCGGCCTCCTCGTCAGGGACAAACTCTTCTTCCTCTGAGGCGTTCATAGTAAATTATTTTACACGAAAAAAACGTTCAGTCAAATTTTTACATTAAAAAAACCAGCCCAAAAGTATGGGCTGGCTAATTGTACGAACCACGTCTCTAGTTTGTTAGGCTGGCACCATTTGCTCAGTGCTGAGCAATGCTTTCAGCTTATCCACAATTTCGGCCAGTCGTGCCGGCTTTGGCAGGTACGAGAGATTAAGACCCCTCGCCTCCGCTTCATGCGTACCTCCGCTGACAACGAGCACTGGCAGGTCATGGCGGCGTTCACGAAGTGTCTGTGCCAGCTTGAGTCCATTCATCTCTCCCAAACCATCGACATCAGTTACAAGCGCTCGAGGGGTGTACCCTGAAAGCATCTCGAGTGCCTCATTGCTTGAGGAAAATGAAAAGCCGCGCAAACCTTCGTCGTCGAGCATTTCCTCGTACAAGGTACGAAGACTTGGGTCATCCTCGACAATGAATACCATCTTGGGCATGTCCGACAGCACAATATCGGACACATTCCCAGCATTGCCAAAAGCTTCCATTGTATCCTCCTACTGAGGGGTTTGTGTGTTGAAAGTTCTTCCCTGCCCACTTCATTGAGTTTTAATGCAGGTCTAGTGCAATGGTACTCTTGTGGCAAAAAAATGCAAGTATCCAACGTTTTTGTAATCTGTAAAGTTATACCTTCATTTTTAAGTACTTTATATAAAAAATAAAGGCCAACGATATTCGTTAGCCTTGGCAAATGTGGTGGTGGTTACGGTGAGGCTTTGCAGCCCCACCGAAGCACTACCTTGCTTTAAAAATACTCTTAGTCTGGTAGAGTGTCAAATTTTAAGTGTTTTTTTGAAATGAATAAGGCTGACAAAAATGTCAGCCGGGTAATTGGGGGTAGTGCTTGTAGGAAGACCTGATCAAGGTCTTCCGCGAATGAGCTATTCCTTTCTAAACATATACCTCTACTTTAAACCTGTCAAATGATTATCCACAAGTAAAAAACCCCGCATTTTAGCGAGGTTTTTCGAGAAATTAACGCTTAGACCATTGCTTGCGCTTGCGAGCCTTGACTAGTCCAGGCTTGCGGCGTTCCTTGGCACGTGGGTCGCGTTTAAGGAAGCCTTCCTTCTTTAAAACACCTCGAAGGGTGTGGTCATATTCTGTAAGAGCACGAGAAATTGCGTGGCGGACCGCAACTGCTTGTCCTGCGATTCCGCCCCCGCTCACCATAACGGTTATAGCAAATTGGGTAGGAAGAGAAACTTTAAGAAAAGGTTCAAGTGCAGTAAGACGAAGTGGCTCGGTCATAAAATACACTTCTATCTCCTTGTTGTTGATGGTGACTTTGGTGGTGGGACTCGGCGTGAGACGAGCACGTGCAATGGCAGTTTTTCGACGACCAATAGCCTCGATGTAGCGTTCTTCCTTGTTTGTAGTTTTTGCGGTAGCCATAATGGTTTAGTTTTCGATGACGAGCATTTTTATACGCTCTTTCTGAATACGGTTTTTTGGGAGCATACCAAGCACTGCTTTGCGTATCGCTTCCTTTTCCCCTTTGCGCGCGGTGAGCATAGCATAAGTCTCGATTTTTTGCCCGCCTGGGTAGCCAGAGTACCGAACGTATTCCTTACCCTGCTTTTTGTTGCCCGACACTCGTACGCGAGTTGCGTTGATGATTTTGACACCATCTCGCTTGACTACGTTCTTGGCGAAGTCGGCTTCATGCTTGCCTAAAAGAGCCTTCGCGGCTGCGCTGGCTACTCGGCCCAATGTTTGGTCTGCTGCATCAATAGTTATCATAATTTATACAAATTCAATCACGGCCATAGGGCTTGCGTCACCTTTGCGGGGCCCCATCTTCACTATGCGTAAATATCCACCTGGTCGTTCCTTATAAGTTTCAGCTGTGAGAATAAGCTTGTTTGCAGTCTCAATATCTCCAAGTGCAGACAAGAGCATGCGGCGGTTAGCAAGCGTATCTGTCTTGCCGCGGGTAAGCAGCTTCTCAACCATAGGACGAACCTCCTTTGCGCGTGCTACGGTAGTTTGAATACGGCCACGCAGGACAAGAGAACGAGCTAAAGAGCGCATAAGCGCGCGGCGCTCGTCTGTCTTTCGCCCAAATTTCCGATTTACATTACCGTGACGCATATAATTATTATTTCAAGACTATACCAAAGTTTGCCAAAGCGCGCTTTATCTCTTGAATTGCCTTTGGTCCCAAGCCGTCCACCTCCAAAAGATCTTCCTCTTTCTTGCGAGCTAATCCACCTACGGTGCGAATGTTTGCTTTCTCAAGTGCAGACACGGTGCGGCTTGAAAGATCGAGGTCTTCGATACGGGTCTTCATAGCCTCTGAGTTGTCTGCGGTGTTACTTCCAGCGTTTATGTCAGTGGTGTTTGGAGCCTGAACTTGCGGCGGCTGAACAAGTTCTTCTTCACGGAAACCAACAATAGCTTTGAGTTGCGTAATCATTACTTCAATTGACTGCTCGAGGGCTGCACGGGGCTCAATCGTACCATCAGTTTCAATTGAAATCCGAAGACGGTTGAAGTCTGTGCGGTCGCCGACACGCATGTTTTCTACTTCGTAGTTTGCGCGACGAATAGGAGAAAAAGCGGCATCAACAGAAATTTCGCCAATTTCCACGCGGTCCTTCTTAAGCGCTTCTCGAGAGACATAACCAAGACCTCTTTCAACACGGAACTCTGCCTCTATTTTTGTGTCTTTATCTGTTAGCTCACAAATGTAGGCATTTGGGTTAAGAAGCCGAACTTGTCCAGGGAGGGTAAGGTCGGCCCCTGATACTTTCTTTGGTCCTTTGGTTGAGAGTACGACTACCTGCGGCTCGGAGGTAAGCACCTCGAACCGAAGTTTACGAAGGTTAAGAAGAAGTGTCACCACGTCTTCTCGTACACCACTCAGTGTTGAAAACTCATGTTCAACACCATCGATCTTTACGCTTGTAATTGCGGCACCAGGAAGAGATGAAAGAATTATACGACGGAGGCTGTTGCCAAGCGTGTGGCCATAACCCGGGTACAGACCGTCGATCTCGTACGTCCCCGCATGTTCCTCTTCAGAAACGATGCGTGGCTTGCTAGGCAATGTTATAGAATACTCCATCATATAGATTTTGAGATGAAAATGGCTAAATATTAACGGCTATAGAATTGGATGATGACCGGAGCGTTGAACTGAAGTTCAGTCTCCTGGACAGCTGGGGCACTCGTCACAGTAACACTCATACCTCCCTCTTCCATTTGCATCCATTTTGGAGTTTGTATTTCGGCTACTTGCTCGTTTCGGTTGGCAAACAATGCCCCTGTGCGACTCTCGGGACGCGCAGCTACACTATCGTCAATGTCTACTCGGTGCGAAGGAACGTTCATTCTCTTGCCGTTAACAGTAATATGGCCATGAGAGACAAGCTGGCGGGCCATGCGGCGTGTACGTGCAAAACCGGCGCGGTATACAACATTGTCGAGGCGAGCTTCCAGACGAGCAACAAGGTTAGAAGCGGAAGTGCCACCTTTCTTTTCCATTGCTTCAAACACATAGCGAGAAAATTGAGACTCAGAAAGTCCGTATGTAAAACGAGCTTTTTGTTTTTCAATAAGCTGAGCGCCAAAGTCACTGCCGCCTCCGCGTTTGCCGCGAGTTTTGCGAGGAGCTCGTGTTTCTGCAAGCTGATATTTAGGCGTTTGGCACTTCTCAAAAACTGAGGCGCCTAGTCGCTTACAAATTTTATATTTTGGTCCAATTATCATAAATGTTTTATACGCGTCGCGGCTTAGGTGGGCGTGGTCCGTTGTGCGGCACTGGGGTCATGTCCTTGATGCCGCCAATGCCGATGCCCTTAGTAACAAAAGCACGGATAGACGACTCACGACCGGCACCGACTCCTGATACAATAACGGAAACTTCCTTGATACCCATAGCAATCGCTTTGTCAGCCAAAAGTTCGCCTACTTTGGCTGCTGCGAATGGAGTGCCTTTTTTAGCACCAGAAAAACCGAGGCTACCGCTTGATGACCAGGCAACTACATTGCCCTTCTCATCTGCTAGAGAAACCTTAGTGTTGTTGTAAGTAGCTTCCACATACAAACGTCCCACATCGAGCTTACGCTTGGATGCTCTGCTTGCTGTGGAGCGGCTACCTGCTCCATCATCTCCCCCTTTTTTTACGATTCGTTTCTTACCCATAGGTATAATCAGTAGTTTTACAATATATTTTAGGTTTTTTCAACCTTTCGACGACCCGAGCCCATTGTCTTACGAACATTTCCCCTCACAGTGCGAGAGTTCGTCTTGGTGCGCTGCCCTCGTACTGGCAGACGACGAGCGTGTCTCGAACCGCGGTATGAACCAATATCCTTAAGCCTCTTCACATTCCCGGCCACTTCACGCTTGAGGTCTCCTTCAAGTTTGAAACGTTCGATAACGCGGCGGATCTCATTTTCCTCTTCTGCTGTGAGGTCGTCGGCACGCTTAGTTGTGTCTATTTTCGTTTCTTTACAAATTGCTTCAGCACGTGAAAGACCTATTCCATACAGCGCAGTAAGCGCATAGGTTAGTCGTTTGTTTGGAAGTGTAATACCTGAGATACGCATAAAATTATCCTTGACGCTGCTTATGACGTGGGTTTTCGCAAATGACATATACTCGTCCTTTTCGTCTAAGGAGTTTGCATTTCATACAACGAGCTTTAAGTGATGCTTTAACTTTCATTTGGTTATAACCTTCGGGTGATGCGCCCTTTGCCGCCATAAGGGTCAAGTTTTAGAAGAACTCGGTCTCCTACTAACACTTTGATCCTATGGAGTCTCATTTTTCCAGCCAGATACGCCAAAATAACTTCTTTTGATTCGAGTGATACTCGAAAAAGTGTATTAGGCAAGGCTTCCTCAATGGTGCCCTGCACTTCTTGTGCTTCATTCTCCATTTAACAAGTGACAAAATTCATCATAGCAGAGACCTATCTGTGGGTCAAATATGTTGATTACACACTTACTGCGTAACTACTATTGATAGTTTTGCTGGCTCTATTGGAAAAGTTGCCTTCCAAAAGGGTCGAATACTGGCAGATGCACGACTAATTGATGGTTCAAAACCTTTAATAATTACTTGGAAGTCCGACTTATTTTTTCCCAAAAGTCCTTGTTTTAAGGCCTGTTGGTCAAATTGCCACACTAACGTGGCGGTTCCCCCAATTGAAAGGTTTAAGGGTCCAGTAGTACTGCTCGCTATCTTAGTGGCTAACGATAGACTTATTTGTGAAGAACTAGAAAACGCTATAGCTTCATTTTTATATTCAGAAAGATTTTTTGCTAATGCCAGTGCAATATCGTTAGTACGGACGATGGCTAAAGTTGCGGTGGTGCTTTGCGATAGTATAACGGTGCTGTTGGGACCTGGATTTTGCGCGATATTTGTATATGACACTCCCAACGAGCCGTTAACTTCAATAAAACCATCTGGAACTTGAGAAGTTGCTACCGATCGAATGCTCGAATCGAGTTGGCGTTTCAACTCGTTTTCTGCAGTCGCCCTATCTACAGGAGAGACTGCGGCCTCATCGCCAATAAAACCATTAGCTATAGGTCCTTGTGATTGCGCTACGAACTTGGTGTAGCGGGGGTCGCCTTTAAATCCAGCAATATTGAGCGGTATAGAACTTTGCTGATTGTAGGCAGGGCCGGCTTTTTCAGCAAATATAGATGCCGTAATAGTCCCTGGTGTAGCTGACCCGTCAGCTTTTTTTATCATACCCGGTACTGAAACGGTGTCTTTTAAACGATATATTCTACCGTCGGCCGTTATAAGACGAGTATTTGCAATCAGTTGTTGAGGTGTTGGCCCGAAAGTATTGTAGATAGTGACAATTCCAGTGGCTGTTCGAGAAACATGCTGAGTGCCATTTGCTGCTACCGTCGTTGTTGCTGTCTGGGTGGCGGTAATAGTTTGGTATGACAAAGAACCGGTGGGTGCGTTTGGGTGGGCCACTATTGTCACGGGTGTAGTTATGGAAGCGGACTTTGGTGTGACAGTTACCGTCGCGCCCTCGAATATGGTTGAAAGAAGGAACCCAAGCGCACCGCAAAGTACGACGATACCTCCTAGCCACCACCATATACGGCCCCTGCGACGTCGAGGGAGTTTTGGTCGCCCCGGTGGAGGGCCTTCAGTATTTTCGTCTTCATCGTAATACTCCTCCCGAACTTGTGGTGACACCGGTGCCTTTCGGTGGGTTCCAGCAACCGGAATTTTGCGGATGGAACGGTCCCCTGGTGGTATCATGTCTCGCATATAGTAACTATATACCACTATTGTCACTGGCGTGACCGGCGCTTATAAACATTGTTTCCAACATGAGGTGCAAATCAGGAGCTTCAGCATGGGCTGCAAGGTACGGTATGCAATGTTTAGGCCGCAAAGTGCGCACTACTCCCCCGTCGGGGAAAAGCGCTGTTGACCGGTCGTTTCCAGTAAGCGCCTTAGCAAACCAATCTCCAACAGTTTCGGGCGCTAGGACTAAAATTGTTCGGGCGTGGCTTACTTCAAGCAGGTCTTCTGCGGCGTCTGAAAATTCTTCTGCAAAGTGTCTAGCTGATGCGCCCATGGGCTCGTAATACGGGTGTGAATGCGTATTTTCCAGGTGCAGAAGACGTAGTGCGGAGAGTGCTTCTTGAAGGCTTAATCCCGCATGGCTTTGTAAAGTCCGAAGTACTGTGTGAAGTCCAAACGGTATAGTAGCGCGCCCAAGGACCAGGCCTTGGTCAACTAATACAAGTTCAATTACCTCGCCCGTTACTATACAAAGAAGAGTCTCCTCTTCTGAAAAGGCAAAGGCAGCGCTTGCGGCAGCACGACTAAAGGGGTGAGCAAGAATTTGCACGTCAACTGCGAAAATATGTGCGTTTTTCTGAAGCAGAGAAAGTATTTCGGGTTCATAGTCCCATTGCAACCCTTTTTCGCCAATAGAGCTGCGTGCCCATGGAGCAGACAAAAAGATACGTGCCTCAGTAATATGTCCCATTGCGGCGGTTTCTGGATTGTGCCGCATGCGCGCGGCAACTTCACTGGTATGTGCAAGCGCCTCTTTTATCGTACTGTCAATTTTGTATGCCAACTCTTGGCTTGAGATGGGGTGGAATACAGGAAGTTGCACGCGGCGCTCACCAAATAGTCGTGGAGGTTCTTTTTTTGAAATTCGTGCAAGTGCTGAGGCGACGCTGCCGTTCTCGACATCGATAAACAAAAAAGTTTTATCACTTTTTGAAATACTTTTCTGCCTACCTGCAGACAGGCCAAAGAGCGCGGACATGCAGATATTGTATCACTAGAAAAATTACTCCAACACGGCGCGAATGCGGCGGACGCCGGCGGATACCGCTTCTTCTTTCACAATTTTAAATTGTGCCTTGAGTCCTGTCGAAGGGTTGTCAGGTATGGTTAGCTCGCCCGTATGGGTCACGTGCGGACCACCGCAAAACTCTAGCGAAAATGCTTCTTCCAGTTGTGGATTTTCTTCGGTTGCTCCTTTGGGCCCAACGGCGTAGACCGACACACGGTCTGGGTATTTGGCGCCAAACTCGTGCTCGGCATGCAACTTCTCGGCTACTTCGCGGTCAAGTTCGTTTCGGGTCACTGGCAAGTCTTCTTGGATTTTCTCGTTTACAAGTCGCTCAACTTCTCTTTTTTGCTCATCGGTCATTTTTTCTCCCCAGTTAAAGTCGATGCGTAGGCGCTCTTGGGTGATGTTTGAGCCCCGTTGCTTAACTGTGGGTCCAAGCACGGTCTGGAGGGCTTTTAGGAGCAAATGGTGGGCAGTGTGGAGGCGCGTGGTCTTTTCGCTAGTGTCAGCCAAGCCACCTTTAAACTTTTGCTCGCTCCCGGCACGCGAGAGGTCTTGGTGTGCTTTCAGTAGCTCCTTAAATCCTTCAGTATCAATTTGCTTTATCCCACGCTCGCCTGCTTCCTCAATGATAAGTTCAAGTGGAAAACCGAAAGTGGTTACCAGTTGGAACGTGTCATTAGCAGAAATTGACCCATCGCTTGCAAAACGGGCTAATTCTTTTATGCCTCGAGAAAGAGTTTCTCTAAATTTTGATTCTTCTCCTGCTATGATTTGGCTGCGGTCTTCTGCGAGTTCGGGGTAGTGGTCTTTATATAGATTGGCCACAATGGTATAGAGTGCCGAAAGCGATCCTTCAGGCATACCTAGTTTGTCTGCATACCGCACCGCACGTCGCAGCAGTCTTCGCAAAAAATATCCTCGCTCATTGTTCGAGGGAAGTACTCCGTCAGCAATAAGGAATGAAGCGGCGCGGATATGGTCGGCTATAACGCGGTACGCTCCTGTTGTGCCTTTGCTGGTGCCATACTGGACCTTCGCGCTACTTTCAATGTGTTCGACTAAAACCTTGAGAGTGCCTGTTTTAAACATATCAGACTCGTTTTCCGAGACAGCGGTAATGCGCTCGAGCCCACCGCCAAAGTCTACGTTTTGTTTTGGAAGCAGGTTAAAGGACCCGTCAGACTGCTTGATGTACTGCATAAAAACTGAGTTGCCAATCTCGAGGAAGCGCCCACAGTCACAGTTTGGGTGGCACTGAGGGCCCCATGTTGGGTCATGCGGTGTACCGAAATCGTAAAAAACTTCAGAGTCTGGGCCTCCTGGCTCTCCGACTGGCATATACTCTGGTGTGCCTGATCGACTCCACCAATTTTTTTTAGCGTCATAGTAAAAGATGCGACCACCCTGCATGCCTTTTTGGTACCCATCTTCTTCAGAACCTATGAGTACATCTAAAGCCTCTACTCCTTTTGATTCAAAATTTTTCTTCCATATTTCTGCCGATTCTGTATCACGGGGTATATTGTTCGCTTCATCGCCGATAAATACTGTTACATATAGTTTTTGCGGGTCCAGCCCAATGCCATGAGTCAAAAATTCAAAAAACCAGGCTAATTGTTCTTTTTTAAAATAATCACCAAGCGACCAATTGCCGAGCATTTCAAAAAAAGTTGTATGACGGTTGTCTCCAACCTCCTCTATGTCCATAGATCGAAAACACTTTTGAGAATCAACAAGCCGTGAGCCAGCTGGGTGGTTCTTTCCTAAAAGATACGGTACTAATGGCTGCATGCCGGAACCAGTAAAGAGAGTTGAAGGGTCATTCTCGGGCAGCAGCGAAGACGAAGGGATAATGGTATGTCCTTGTGCTTTAAAAAACTCCAAATATTTCGCCCGTACTTCATCGAGGGTCATAGAAATGAGCGTAACGCAAATATGAGAAAAGAAAAAGGCCGGTATTCCTATTCTTTTACCGGACCGGCTGCACTTTCGGACAGGAGGTCGGGGTGAAGATATTTTGTAAGGGCATTATTAACATCTTTTGCAGTAAGGCGAAGGACTTTCTTTGGGAATTCATCGAGCCGCACGACTGCGTAACCCTGGGCTATTACTTCGTGCGCGGCACGCGCTAAAGCGCCTGAATTGGCCAATTGGACGCGCATGCGGGCATCATATAGCTGTCGATGTTTCTTTGTTTCTTCTTGTGTTACACCGTCGGCGATTATCTTTTTAATTTCTCGAAGCATTGCTTCCCTGCCCTGAGTAAACAGCTGCGGCGCAAAGGTACCCCAAATGTTTATGTAGCCGTCTATTTCTTTTGTAAAACCAGAAAGGTACGCGTAAACGCCGTACGTGAGACCTTCCTCTTCTCGTACAGTTGTCATAAGGCGTCCTGTAAAGCCGCCGGGGTTACCTAATATCTGAAGCCCGAGCATGAGTGCCGGGTAGTCCTTGTGGTCGGATGTTATGCCAGTCGCATGCCCGGTCATAAAGTCAATACTCGCCTTCTGCTCGATTAAGACAAATTTCTTTTTTGCCACCCCCGGCGAAATTGTAGTAAAGGGCGGAAGTACAAAGTTCTTAACAGGGAGTTTTTTGAAATGTTTCTCAATAAGCTTATTGGCTTCTTGTGTAGTTATATTTCCAGCTAGAGAAAGTACGAGACCATTACGCCCCACCACTCGCACATGATGCTCCATGAGTTCTTTGCAGGTAATGGTCAGGAGCGCTTCTCGCGACTCGTCGGTCGTTTCAATATAATTTGGATGCTCAGCAGTATAAAGCAGCCTTGTAAAAGCAATATCTGCCTGGGTATGAGTGTCTTGTGCTGCAAGAGAAAACGCAGCGAGATCTCGTTTCTTAAGTATTTCTAGTTCCGAATTAGGGAAGGTCGGCTCGATAAGTGTTTCTGCAACAAAGGCTAGAAGCCGGTCGAGATGTTTTGCACGTACCCGTCCCGAAAACGAAAGACGATTTCGACTCACTGAAAACGACAAGGATGCACCAATCGAGTCGAGAAAGAGCTGAATTTCTTTTTTATCTCGCTTCGTAGTACCTTCTGTAAGCATGGCTGAATGTACTCTTGCTATTTGTGGATTTACCGCTGCTCGAGTTCCACCAAGTACGCTTCCTACAAACGAGACTGAACCGTAGGCAGGAAAAGCCGCAACGACGAGCGTAGCGTCCCAAGGAAGTTTTTTTTCATGAATAAGTTTTGTGTACATATTATTCGTCTTTTTGAACTTCTGTCTCATTTTCCAAGATGCCGCGCACTTCTTGGCTGGGTACCAGGTACGTGCTTGCAACACGAGCAATGTCTTTTGGGCCTACTCGTCCAATAAGACCCTCGATTCGGTATCCAAGTGTCCAGTCACCAGCCGCAATAGATTCCGACACTGCTCTAATGTCTATAAACATGCCATCGCGTTCGTATGCTATCTGGGTCAGCAAACGTTCTTTTGCACGTGCAAGCTCATCTATTTTGGGGAGCTCGGTATGAAAATATAAAATTTCCTGCTGCATGATGCGCAGTGCGCGGTTTGGTTTTACTCCATCTGCTAAATGTGCCGTAAAGCTCATAAAGCCTGGGTCGCGTAGTGCTGGTAATGATAAGGAGAGTTCTGACGCAACACCCGTGTCAACGAGCTTTTTTTGTAAACGGCTGGAAAAGCCGCCGGCCAGAATCATCCCAAGCACCAATACTGCGGGAAAATCTTTATGAGTCGCCTGAGGAATTCTGTATCCCAGCGATGCAATGGTGATACCGAAGGGCTTTTTAAGAGAAACATTTTTTGCCGCTTTCTGCGGCGGCTCAACAATACTCATCTCGGGAATTGTATGTGGGGAGGAAGGAATAGGACCAAAGTATTTTACGACCAGCTTCTCTACTTCGTTCCATGACACGTCGCCAAACACAGCAAGTGTCGCATTGTTTGGCCAGTAATATTTGTCATAAAACTCACGGAGTTTAGCTGCTGTCGAGCCTTCTATATCTTCCTTAAGTCCGATGGTAGGGATTCGATACGGATGTTTCGTGTAGGCTTGGCTCCACACTTCCTCCTCCAGCAATTCAAATGGGTTGTTGCGTGAGCGCTCGTACTCATTTCGTACTACGGTCATTTCCGAAGCTAAGTCGGCATCTGAAAAAAGTGACCCACGCATTCGGTCAGCTTCAAGCTCGAGCGCATCTTTGAGGTGTTCTCGAGGAAGAGCCTCAAAGTAATTGGTACGATCTAACCAAGTCGTTGCATTAACATAGGCCCCCAGCCAGTCAAGATAGCCGGTGATTTCCCGGCCATTTTTTTTATTAAACTTGGTTGAATCTTTAAAAAGAAGGTGTTCTAGAATATGTGTTGCTCCCGTGTGTCCCGGCGCCTCATTGCGAGAACCGACATGGAAGGTTATGCACACAGCCACTACAGGAGCCGAACGGTCGCGCTTAAAAAGTACACGCAGGCCATTTGACAAACGGTACTCTATAACGCCGAATTCGGCCTTTATTTTCTTGGGGCGGGGTGTGGTCTTCACAAGCGGGTACAATATACCACATATAGGGTTGTAACAATGAAGAGCCGTTTCTATAACCAATCGATGGGGTTCTTCCCTTTTGTGCGCAAATATGCGTTCGCTAGTGAAAAATGATTGCAGCCAAAGAACCCACTATATGCAGAAAATGGCGAAGGATGCGTCGCTTCAAGCACCAAATGCTTTGTACGGTCTATATGTAAGCCTTTTTTCTTTGCGTAGTTTCCCCAGAGCATAAATACAATATTTTCCTGTTTATCAGAAAGTTCTTTCACTACTGCGTCAGTAAATTCTTCCCAACCCTTCCCTTGATGCGAGCCGGGAGTGCGTGCCGAAACTGTAAGCGTTGCATTGAGAAGCAATACCCCTTGTGTAGCCCAGCGCGACAGATCGCCATTTCGGTTTTTGAGCGGCCGACCATACTCTTTTTCTATTTCTTTAAAAATATTTTGAAGCGACGGTGGCAATATTACCCCTTCGTCAACCGCAAATGAAAGTCCGTTGGCTTGTCCCGGGCCATGGTATGGGTCTTGGCCAAGTATAATTACTTTTACTTTGTCGAATGGACAAAGTTCAAATGCTCGAAACACCGCCTTCTGCGGCGGATATGTGGTGTCGGTTTTATATGCTTCTCTTACAAACGTCGAAAGCTCTATAAAATAGAGCTTTTCAAGCTCCTCATGCAAATGCTTTTTCCATGAAGGCTCAATTTTGACCTGCATATAGCAAAGAACACATGTGCGCTACTACATTTTAAACGAACTGGAACTAAACCCGGGCCGCCTCCCACTTTCTTTAGCAAGGATTGCCTTTTTTTGCTCGGGGCCTCCGCGGTTGTAACCGCCCATGCCACCGTCTGAGCGGATGACACGGTGGCATGGCACGTCAGGATTGAAATTATTGGACATAATGCTTCCTACAGCACGAAATGCAAGTGGAGACCCTGCTTTTTCTGCAACTTGTTTGTATGTCATTGTTTTCCCTTCGGGGATTTTAGATACAATTTTGTACACTTTCTGTGCAAAAGGAGTTGTAAACACACGACCGGCTCTTTGTGGGCTAGAAAAGCTGCCCTGTAGATTCAGACTCATCTTTTTGTATAATTACCTTAGTAATAGAAGCTTTTTTTATTATAGCAGAAGGTGCAGCCGTGGATCCGGTAAATGGTCGCAATACTTTTCCTACCGCTTCGCGATATGTGCAGTAGTCGCATGTTGTGGCTGATCTCGGCAATTCGTTAGCGTCAAGACATGTTTTAAGTTGTACTAACGTGTCCTCTATCCAGTCAGTATTTCCTTCATATGGAATGAGTGTCACTTCAAAGTCAAGCCTGCCGTCAAAAGCTTTACGGTCTTTTGTTGCATTTGCGTATACCCAGTAACCAGTGTTTGAAACGGGAAAGCCTTTTTGTCGCAATAACCATTGGTAAATTTCCATCTGACGCTTATAGCCGTCATGCCACGCCTCGTCTAAACTGTCTATCGTTGCATCTTTACTAGTGGCTTTGTAGTCGACAACGATTAACTCACCTTGTGGGTTGGTCCAGACGTCGTCAACTGCCCCAGAGACGGTAAAGCCAGTAGCTGTGTGCTTGGTGTCGAGCCCTTTAAAGTTCTCTCGCCATATGTCTATGTCTTTATGCATATAGGGTATCGCGTCGACACCATATTGCTCCATGATTGGGTGTTTGGTGGCGCGTTCTCGATGGATATCGAATTCTTTCTTGAGCAGGGCGTCTACGGCACTGTTGAGGTTAAACGGAAAACCGGGAGGCCGGGCCGTTCCTAGTTTGTTGTCAATATAAAAACATCTCGAACATTCCAGATAGAGTGCTATTTTAGAGCGAGAAAGGCGCCAATTCTGACCGCCATAGTTCCAGTTGGTGTTGCGATGTGGTTTGTAATATTGACTCATACGTTAAGCGTAGTGCCATTGTATCGTATTGCCTAGGCCAAGTAAAAATTATTTTGCTTCTGTACCCCAACGTACCCGTAACCAATATTCAAGTCTGGATATCAAAGAAAAAATAATGATCCCAAGTATCGTTGTGACGGTAGCAATAAGAAACAGGCCATAACCACAGGCCATACCTATGGCTGCGACAACCCAAATACCCGTTGCGGTCGTCAGCTCCGCAGGATGTTCTTCCTTACCTTTAAACGCTGCGAGACCAGTTCCAATGAAGCCCACGCCTATTACGATAGAAGCAGTGATTTGTAGAGGATTCACGCCAGGAAAAACCCCGAGCTGGTAGCTTGCTAAAGTGCTCACAATAGAGAAAACGCACGAGCCAAGGGATACTAGCGCGTACGTTCTCATGCCAGCATGTTTGCCAACGATAGATCGGTCGAGTCCCATGAGGGCTCCGAGCACAACCGCCGCCACCAAGCGCCAGAGAAAAGTTATTTCGACTACAGAAAACGAAGGGTCAGGGTGCATACCCTACCCATGATACCTTATCGGGTCTGGAATTTTATCCACATCTGACCGCCATTTGCGTCAGGGACCATTTTATCGTCATGAAGATTAAAGGTATGGTCGCCATTATCCACCGCTGCGCTCATAGCGTAGCTTTTGCCGGGCATTGTTTCACGTAGAAGTTCAACCTTGCCTTCGGTGTCGCCCTTGAAGAACATATTGGCACCCAAGATCCTGCCAGGAGTACCATTTAGCATTTCGTACACGATAAGCCATGTAGGCTCAGAAACAGATAGCCCTGAGAAGGCTACGCTAGTTCCTGCGTCTTGCGTGGGTACTGTAAACGATGCAGTAGCGCCAGAAGCTACGCCGGCATTTTGGGGAGATGTCGAATTTGTAAGAGGTTTGGTTTCGGACAAGTCAGTTGCTCCTGTAACAGCAGAGTCAGTTGTAGTTGCGGTTGCAGTCGATGTAGCGATATCGGTGCCATATGCAGATTCTGCCAAGTTTGAACGATTGTGAAGTGCAACAATACCCCATGCTGCCAAGGCAAAAACCACTACGATTCCAATTATTATGCTGATAACGCGACCGGTAGAGTCTGTGGATTCAGTATGTAACTTATTTGTATTGTAATTGGTAGGAGTGGTGATAGGTTTCGTTGAATTTGTATTTGCGTTCTTGTTTTGGGTATTTTGCCCTGCTTGGGTCCAAGAAAGACCTGATTTATTCTGAGTATCATTCTTCTGATTCGGATTCGGGTTGCCATCTGCCATAACGTATATATGTGTGTTTAAAGTAATAAAAACTAATACCCCACCATCATATATCTTTCCCCGGTATGCACAATGCCCCCACTTCTTCCAACACCGCTTCAGCACGCGCACCTCGCACACCTATCTGAGCCAGTGTTTGAAGCTCGTGCGGAATTTGTGAACATAACACCTTTTTTTGGCTTAACAGCAAGGTTTTTTCAGGACGGGTCAGTGTTGTAAGAGCGGTTACTGGATATAATTTTGCAATATCAATACGTTCATGTAAATCAACTCCGGTCGGATGATCCCAACTGAGGAGTTCTAACCCTTTGCACGAAGCATATTCTATCGCTTTGGTTGAAAACTTAGTATTAGTTACTACTAGCCCCCGAAGCGGGACTGCAGGTGTCTTTTTTTGCAAGTCATCCATTCGCGCTTGAACATACAGCACAGTTTTGAGGTCCGTTTTATATCCGGGGTTGTTATGAAATTTTGCTTCAACGTATATTCGAATGCGCTCTTTGGTTAAAACAACATCCACTTCATGTTCTACGCAAGCACCCTGCACTATCTGGTCAATTCTTGCCGCGTAGCCTTCTGAGCGAAATAATTCTGCCAGGTAGGCCTCAAAAGGAAAGCCGGAAGGCCCGAATTCCTGTATTGCACGCTTAAGTGAGTAGCGTGCAGCGGTACCGCGCCGGTGTTGCTGAAGATATGCAAATGCCTTGTGGTAAATTTGGCCGGTTGATATACCGCTGTACAACTCGCGTGTTATTTCTTTGCTAATTTCTTCTGCAGTGACACTGTTCGCTCCAGCGCGCGAAAGAGATCGATGCAGTTTTGACGGATCGAAGGGTTCCGATGTCCCATCAGCTTTTACGACAAGCACGGCCATTATTTTACTTCAACTACAGAAAAGGTTGCTGCTGCATTGTTGACGTTTACACTGTCGAGCACTGGCTTCTTTTCAGAAGTGTTGGAAGAGTAAGAGACAGTAAATGGTACCGAAGAAACTTCACGAGTTTGGCACGGTTCGGGCGACTTTGAGATAGTAAATGAGAGTCGCAGGTGTGCTGGCTCACCTCCTGAAGCTGAAATGCCCGTTAAAAACTCTTCGCACGAGGCAATAGTAACTGAACCAGTGTACACTTCCGAACCATTATTTTTTGAATGGTAAATAGTAATTGGACCTTTATTCGAAAAAACAACATTTTTTTCGACTACGGCAGGCGCACTTGTGCGAGGCTGATGTGGAGGCTGGAAGGATGAGACGGCCCACCATGCGGCGAGTATTACGAATAAAAAGATAATGAGAGAGAACGCACCTACCTCCTTTAACATGACTTGAGTATACGTTGTATCTTTTATTTTTGTGTGGACTTATCAACAACACCCCCGCCCAAGCATCGGGCGCTATCATATAACACCAACGACTGACCTTCCGGAACATAATGGGGTACATGGAGTTCGACCAACGCACCTCTCCCCTCTACTGACAGGAGCGTACAAGGTATGAGAGTTTGCCTATAGCGAAAACGAGCTTTATATTCCCCGCAGGCTGCGGTACCTATCCAGTTCGTGTCGGTGAGAGTGAGCAGAGTTCGAGTTTTTCCAGTAGGAAATTTGTTTTGAGACACCGTAATAGTGTTAAGAAGGGTATCCTTTGCTATAACGAAGCGCGGCTGCTGCTCCAACTTCGAAGCGTTGAATACGGCAAACCCATGACGTTGTCCGAGTGTATAAAGTATCGACCCATTATGGCGGCCTATTACCTCTCCACTTTCAGAAAGTACGTTTCCGGACTGAGGATGCAATTCTTTTTCGAGCATGTCTTCCACTGATATGTTTCCCAAAAAGCATAATCCTTGGCTGTCCTTGCGGCGTGCATTAGGAAGGCCAAATTTTTTTGCAAGTGTACGAACAATACTTTTGGTCTTTTGACCAACGGGGAACAACGTGCGGGACAATTGCGCCTCTTGTACCATCCATAAAAAATAACTTTGGTCTTTTTCTGAGTCAACACTCGTGCGTAGCGTTGTAAAAGTTTTTTTCGAGACTCCACTTACGGTTTGTGCATAATGCCCCGTTGCTACAAAGTCAGCACCCATAGACATGGCGTAGTCAAAAAATAACCCAAACTTTACTTCCCTGTTGCAGAGCGTGTCCGGGTTGGGTGTGCGGCCGCGGGCAAACTCTGTAAGTGTGTAGGCAAACACCTTTTCTTTGTAGGCAATTGATAGGTCTATTTCTCGAAAAGGTATGCGAAGATGCGCCGCCACACGCATGGCCTCCAGTCGGTCTTGTACGGCTGGGCAGGGGTACCCCGGCAGTGCTATGCGAATGAATACCCCAGTCACATCAAAGCCTGCTCGCTTCAGTAACGCTGCAGATACGGCAGAGTCGACTCCGCCTGATAAACCAACAAATACTTTTTTCATTTTAAATACTTACGCTGGTTTGCGAGTTGTTCTGCATACGTGACACTGTAGTGGAAATTACCATGCATATCAGAAAGATAAAAGATGTAGTTAGACTTGACTGGGTTCGCTGCGGCTAATATGGAATCCATGCCTGGATTTGTAATTGGCCCAGGTGGCAGGCCTTTGTTTATGTAAGTATTGTACGGCGAATTAGTTTTAAGGTCCGCACGGCTAAGTTCAAACGTATTTTTCCCCAAAATATAAGGAAACACTGCATCAACTTGCAACGGCATGCCTATTTCAATTCGATGCCAAAGAATCCCAGCTATCATACGGCGTCCCTCCGTCTCGTTTGCCTCTTTTTCGAGCAATGATGCCATGGTTATAATATCAGCAAGCGGTTTATCGAACATTGCTATTTGTTGCTCAACTTCAGGCTCAGTAATATGTCGCTTAAAGTTAGACTCAAGCGTTGAAATTATTGCTATCGGATCTTGTCCTGGTAAAAAAAAGTACGTATCAGGGAAAAGATACCCTTCTTTGGACTGTGAGTCTTCAAGAAAAGCTTGCTTATCAAAGTCAGGTATTTTCTTAGCCAACACGTCCGCCATCTGAAAAGTGCTAACCCCTTCAGGGATAGTAACTTTGACCGGAACAAGTTCAAAGTCTCCTCTGGCAAGCCGCCTCCCTATCGTTAGTACGTTCTGTGCACTCGGGAAAAAATATTCGCCAGACATGACCAATGTTTTTGACCCATATAGCTTTGTCACCAACTTGAACATATATTCCGAATGAATGATGTGTTTGTCTTTGAGTTTTCGTGCCACAGAAGCTACCGGTTCGTCTTTGTCTATTTTAACTAGCGTCGCACCAGGGAAATTAAGAGGAGGCGCAATGGTGAGGAAGAAAATTAAAAAACATAACACTCCGAATAAAAAAGCAGTCGGGAGCAATCGGTCATAGAATCGCCACCTTCGGCACCATTCATCGCATACGCCGGCTACTCGGCCAACATGAGTCCGGGCACGTATAGGTGAAGTATTTGAGTCTTTAAGCTCGATCGACATATATTATCCTATGGGAAGATTAACAGGAGCTTCTGAGCGTCGAGATGGTACTCGGTTAAGTCCAGGCGTTTGAATAATTGCGCTTGGGAAGTGCCACAATGTTGCTATTTCTTCTGTATTCAAAAACACTGGGACTTGGTCGTAAGGCACATAGAAGTATGCACGGTTTTTATAATGAAAAAAAAGGTTTTTCTTAAGTATATTGGTACGTATATTGTTGTAATCCTGCCAGGGGTAGTCAAATATTGTGGTGCCTCGCGTAACGCCAAGTGAGTTGTACTCACGAGCATCGGTCTGGCCTCTAAATGTATCGAAAAAGCGAATAATTGCGCCATTGTTTATGCCGACGAAGTTTTCTTTTCGAGCTAGATATACGGTACGTATTCCGGCCTCAAAGATAAGTTTTGAGCGCGATCGTTCAATTTGGTCGACACGGCGGCGCTCACCTTCTGACAACAGCGTCATACCTCTTGAAGCAACCGATTTTGCTGCAGCAGGGTCTTCCTCTTTAACGATGTCAGAAATTCTTTTAGCCGCTGTTTGGATCATTGTTTTAACTTCTTTTTCCGCGTCATTATTAAATTTATCATCTTTTTTATCTCGAAAACCGTACCATTCATTCTCATTTCTTCGAGTTTTAAGCAGTATTTGTAGCCAAAAATATTCGTTTTTACCCACTTGACCCAAAAGTTCAAGAATATTTGTGATAGGGTCAATTTTGTACTCCTCCTTTGGGTCTTTGTCGAGCTTCCAGTCAATATAGGTTTTAATAGGGAGCGCATCTAGTTTTCCTTTTTTGTATTCTGCGCCAAATATATCGTATTCATTAAGGTTAAATGGAATGCGTGCTGCATAGTCGTCTACCTCCACGAGCTTTGCTTCAGGGAATTGGCCGTATAAACGTGCCTCTACGATATTTCTGAATGCGCGGCGTAAATGAATATAATAGCCGATACGACCCTCGTTGCTGGCAATTTCAAGCGACCATATAGGCCGATACGAACCCTTCCACATTCGGGCTAAAAAAGTTGTTTCGCCGCTTGCGTTATGGAATGTAGCCAAAAAAGTTTCTATCGCTAATGGGTTTTTGTCTACAATTTGTGGTAATTGCACTTCAAGTAATACAAAACTAGTTGAAAACCAAAAAAGAAAGCGAATGTAATCTATCCACGAGATCCAAAAGAATACCGCTAAAAATATCGGAAGCCACACAGGAGACAAGGCAACAAGTACTGAAAGCACTGAGGGAATAGCATTTGGGTCGAATGCATTCGCGGTAAACACTAAAAGAAGAACACATACAGGAGAAACAGCAAGCATTTCGATGCCCCAGCCGTTAAAATACTCAGTGAATTTCTCTGCGAAATGATGCCAGAGCATTACATGGTATAGTATACACCACAAGAAAGTCTAGATATGAATTCTTTTTTTGGGATAGCGGGTTGGTTTGTAACAAACTGGTACTTTGTACTGGGCGTCGCTCTTTCTTTTATAGTAGCAATAGGTTTTTTGACTTTTTTTCGTGGATTTATGTTAGGCCTTAATCAAATTTTTTATATTGACGGGCACGAAGAGCATGTAGACCATGCCAGAGTTCACTCGACACATGGATTGGTCATAATGGTCCAAGTGTTTGTGATTTGGGTAGTGATAAAAATGCTTGCTTCTTTGGTTGGAGTGGGACACGTAAACATGGCACTTGGATTCTGGATTCTTTTTGTGTACTCACTAGTAGCGTTATGGAGCTACTATATGGGTTTTTGGCCTACAAAAAGCGGAAGCGGCGGCCACTAGAGCCGCCGCTTATGCATAGTAAACAGTATGTTGGTAATTACTTTACTAACGAAAACTTTCCTTCCTTTGAGCGCTTGAAATATTTTTGATTCTGGAGATTGACCACAATAGTCCCTGGCTTTACATGGCGTTCTTTGAGTACTTTTTCAATTATCTCTTCTTTACTCATGGGGCCCTTCTCACGG
>JAYUDS010000027.1:0-6151 GCA_043739595.1 Candidatus Adlerbacteria bacterium
TTCTACTGCGACCACCACCAGCCAACCTCTTAACGCAGCACTGCAAACTACCGAAGACGAAAATTTGCCCATTGACCAAAGTACGACTGCGCTCGATATCGTGTCACTCAGTGTTCGCTCGGATAGTGCGGCAACCGACACACCTGTGCTGGTTGAAAATCCTCCTGTGGTGTTGCTCAAAGACATTGGCCCTCAACCGGACTTTACCTTCGCCCTAACTGGCAAGCAGATCCCAACGCAGAGAAAAATTGAAGATAAAAACGGTGAAGTGGTGGGCCAAGAAATGGTTACTCAGCCGCTTGCCTCATCTGTAGACAACACAAAAGGTGAGGTTGCAGTGTCGGGGCAATGCACAGAAGCCTACTTTGTGGTCCTTTTGTTCAAACATATGACCGACTATGCCGATGACCCTCGCTCTTACATCGTGAACCGCGCCTACCCATGCCAGAACGGTGCGTTCTCATATTCCATTTCAGACCTTCCAAGCTCGCTGCCGAACGGCAATTACTATCTGTTGGTGGGCGAGGAGGGAACGACAGGCTCATGGAAGCCTATCACCAGCCAGACGGAGATAACTATTAATAAAAATTAACGATATGACTGACTATCTCATTGAAAATGGCCTCAAAAGTATTGTCTTTTGGATAGTCGGTTTTGCCGCATTTGCCCTGGCGTTTGTTGTGTTTGGACTGAGCCCAACTCCTGGCGTGCCGCATGTGCCGGAAAGCAAATGGCAAGCCGTCTTTTTAAGCAATAACCAGGTGTATTTTGGAAAACTTAAAGACGTCAGCTCAAATTACCTCACACTGAGCCAAGTGTATTACCTGCGCACAGCCACTGAGCTTGAACAAAACCAGGCAGCAGGTTCAAACCTCAACCTGATAAAACTCGGCGGCGAGGTCCACGGGCCGGAAGATACTATTTATATCCCCAAGGCGAGCGTGCTGTTTTGGGAAAATATGAAGGATACTTCAAGAGTTGTCCAAACTATTAACAGCACAAGGTAATAATTGTATGCAAGACAACAACCCCCTCACCATTCACCTCAAAAATTCTTCGTCTCCCACACCGCCGGTGTTTCGGCCGAGAAGAAAATTTAGAAAAAACCGACTTGTGGCTTTTGTAGTTGCGGTTGTTTTGCTCGCGGGGCTTGTAGGCGCTGGCGTGTACTTCTACTTGCGCACTACCCCGAGTATTCCAAGTACAAATGCAACTGACACAAACCAAACGGTCGAGAAGGTCGGAAAACTCATGCTCTTGCCGCAAGAAACGCCGACAATTGCAGTGGTCAGCGACTTGAACAAATTAAAAGATCAAAAGTTTTTTGCGCATGCCGAGCGGGGAGATGTTGTGTTGATGTATGCCCATGAACAAAAAGCAATTCTGTATAGCCCAAGTCAAAATAAAATAATCGAAGTAGCGCCCATCACCAACGATACGAAGTAACCGAGACCTATGAACACCCGCATTATCAGTAAAATAGCAGGAAGCCTTATCGGGCTTTTGCTGTGTCTGAGCTTCGGTGCACACGTGTTTGCACAAGAAGCGACAAGCAGCGCTTTTTTGATGCGTAACTCTACGGTCAACACCTTGGGCGGCAGCGGCACCTCAACAAATTTTTCATCGGTTCAAAGCGGCAACCAAGTGGGAAGCGGTGAATCTACAAGCACCAACTTTCAGGTAGCCGCTGGGTTTCTCTATTTTGATTCGTTTACGCCCAAGCAACAAAATTGGCAGTGGTTCGATGATGAGACCAATGAGACACCGACATCTCCATTTGGAGGAGAAAACGTAGCGCCCTCGAGTATTAGTACTTCAAATATTATTAAACTGCGCGTGTCTGTTTCTGAAGTGGCAGGCATTGGCACAAATAACCTTAAGTTTCGTCTCCAGTTTTCAACCTCTTCTGATTTTTCCTCAGGCGCAGTAAATGTTGTGGAAGTGGGAAACTGCACCGTTGTTTCGGTGTGGTGCTATGCAGATGGGGCAGGCATAGACAACGGAATTATAACGACCAAAGTGCTGTCGGACTCAAACGCATGCGTGTCCAGTGTCGGTGCAGGATGCGGAACGCACAACGAGTCAGGTACCAGCACTTCAACGTTTACCCAAGCTAAAAGCACCATAACTGAGTACGAATTCACCATAAAAGAGTCTGGTTCCTCAGGTAATACGGTATATTTTTTTAGGTTAAAAAATACCGCGAATGGCTCTAACGTGCCATTTAACACTGGCAATAGTTACCCAAGCCTTTCGTCTGCTGCGGGCACGTTAACCTTTTCAATCGGGGGCATTGCATCGTCGACTTTGACGAGCGGTACGACCACAACTATTGATACGACTTCAACCAGTGTTCCATTCGGAGCACTTTTGAGCGGCAGCTCAGCACTGGGGGCGCAACGACTAACAGTGTCTACGAATGCCTCACAAGGGTATGAAATATTTTCATATACCACCCAGGGGTTTGTGGGGGCCGCTGCAGCAGAAATTCCACCAGTTACAGGGACTAACAGCACCCCTGTTGGATGGACAGCGGGCTGCTCGGCCGGTTCCTCTGGATGTTATGGGTATCACACAAATGAGGCAGTACTATTCGGCGGCTCTACTCGTTTTGCAGCGAATGACACCTATGCAAAATTTTCTACCACGACGCCGGACGAAGTTGCATACAGTGTTGGGCCAGCGGTCAACAAGGCAACGGATATAGTCTACAAAACCGAAATCCATGATCTCCAGACTGCGGACTCCTACAACACAAACGTGGTGTATATCGTTGTGCCAACCTTTTAACATATGAAAAAAACTCTACTATTCCTCCTGGTAAGCGTACAGATGTTCAGCGCGGCCGCGTATGCGCATGCACAGGCGTCTTCCGTGCTGAGCGTATCACCGGTTGTTATAGACGAGAAGGCAAAGCCGCGCGACATCATGAAGGAAAGTATTATGGTCAAAAATAACACCAGCCATGTGCTCGAGCTGTACCCGTCAGTGAACGACATAAATTCTCAGATTGGCGACAAACCATATGCACGCGCCAGCGACTCGCTAGGACTGGCGGATTCTTTGGCTAACTGGATAGAAATTTCTCGCGGCATGGTACAGCTTGGGCCTGGAGAGGAAAAGGCCATACCGTTTATCATTCGCGTCAACCTTAATGCGATAGCAAGTTCGTACCATGCGCGCATCTCGCTGACCGAAGGGGGGACTCGGGCGGAGGCTGACTCAAAACCTCCGCTCGGCGTAGTCACAGTGAACGTTGAGGTTCAAGCTGACATCAAAGAACTCCTGCAGCTGAATAAATTTACGACTGGCAACATATTCTTCAGCGGTGACGATGTGATGTTTAACTACCAGCTCCAAAACGTTGGCAATCAAAATTTGATGCCGAAAGGGGAGGTACACATATATAATAGAAACGGAGAGGAAGTGGCGACTGTTCCTGTTAATCGAGACGGCAAAAGCATTTCCCCCGACCAGGTGACCCAGTTGGCGTCGGTGTGGAGCGCCGCAAACAATTTTGGGAGATATAAAGCACTACTGACCATTGGGTATGGCGCGTCACAAACCGCTACGGTGCAAGATACGGTTTTTTTCTGGGTTATTCCATGGAAGCAGATGCTGATTGTTTTTATAATTAGTCTGGTCATTATTATTTTCTTGGCACTGCAGTTCCATAATTGGCTTGAACGCCGCCACCTCTACAAATTTGCGCATGCAGGTTTGCTCAACGAAGACACTATTAAGAAAATTCAAGGTTCTGATGTTCCGGTCGTTTTGCCTTCGCCACCAGTTCTGGCTGCGGTGGTTTTAGCACCCTTGCCATCTTCAGACATGCCAAAAAAGCGATTCAAACTATTTTCGCGCAAAGGAAAACAAAAAAAGGCGGCAAATGAAGCCGGTGTTTCTGTGCAAGCGATTGAACAAGAAAAGTATGAGCACCGCAGTCTTAAGGAAGTGTTGAATAAAATAGAGAAACCGCAAGGAGGTGCGATTGATCTCAAACAAATGCGTGCTGATGCTTTGGCCAAACAGTCCATACACTCAGAAGTAGCCGTGCCTGCTGTCCAACCTGTGCAAACGCCCAAAGCTGAAATTCGAGGAAATGTTATTTCGCTTAAAAAACATTCATGATGCTTTTTTGGCACTCAAAAGTTTTTAGAAGAGCGGTGCTCAGTTTGCTTTTGGGAATTGGGTTTTTTGGGACACAGGTGCTCCCGCTCCATGCTCAACAGTCATTGTCCGTTACCGTCACTCCTCCTTTGTTCCAATTGACCATTGGTCCGGGGGAGTCTTGGACGAGTATGGTCAAAATAGTAAACAATAATGCGTTTGATGTTACGTACTATGCACAAGTAATGGGTATGCAAGCCGCGGGCGAAGAGGGAAGGAGCAAATTTATACCGCAAGTTGATGAGGTTAAGGACCCGGCGCAGCAGGCAACGGCACTTTCGCGTTGGATACACCTCTCTCCTGACCCAATATTTGTCAGAGCGGGAGGCAGCCAAGATGTTCCATTTACGGTAGAAATTCCGCCAAACGCGGAGCCGGGTGGACACTATGCGGCAATTCTGGTGGGTACAGAGCCGGGCGGCCTCCACGCGACAGGCACCTTACTTAAAGTTTCGAGCTTCGTTTCGTCGCTTTTTTTTGCCCGCATTAAAGGAGATGTGGTTGAGAGCGGCAGGATTCGGGAATTTTTATCCTCGCAGGAGTTGTACCAAACACCGAAAGCCGACTTTTTACTTCGCTTTGAAAATACTGGAAACACGCATGTTCGACCGCAAGGCGACATCACTATTTTAAATATGTGGGGCAAAGAACGGGGGAAGGTGCTTATCAACCAGGATGCCGACAGTAATTTTGGCAATGTGCTCCCAAAAAGCATTCGACGGTTTCAGTTTTCATGGGAAGGAAACAACGACCCTTTTGATATCGGGTTATATAGCGCAGTCGTAACCTTGGCCTATGGCGAGAATGGCAAACAAAATGTTACGGGCAAAACGTATTTTTGGGTGGTGCCGGTAGTGCCAGTGGCCATTGGTCTGCTTAGTTTAGTCGTCTTCTTGCTTAGTTTGGTGTGGTTTATCCGCCGTTATATCCGACGTGCTATCGAACTAGAGCAAAAAAGATACGGTATAAACCCTTCAAAACCTATGCCAAGTGCTTCTATAGTGGGAACTCTTATGGAACCGGTACGGGTGGGGGTAATAGACTTGCGTCGAGCAACGAGTGCCAAGCCAATTGCGCCTGAACCTGTCCGCCCACGGGAAATGGCGGCACAAGAGGTGCAGCCACACTCAGCTGGTCAATTTATTCACAAGTACAAGCTCTTCCTGTTGTTTGTAATTATTGTGGTTTTGGGTTGTTTGGGAGGGTGGTTATATTTTAAGAAAGTTCTGACAGGGAAGCGCGGTTTTCAGATAACCGACGTGCACATTCAGGCCGAAAATGCCCCAAAAACGGACTCGTTGCCCCTGCAAAGGCCTTAAGTTATCCACATTGTAAAGGTTTTCTGGAGCGTGTAAGAGAATTAGGGCCGTATACTGGTGTCTATAGAACCTCGTTCACGAATAATTTATACTAACCATTAGTACTTTGTAACTGCATATGAATAGACTAGGGACAAATAACCTTCGCTTCGCACCAACAACACAAGTAGCGCTTCTGTTGGTTGTCTCGGTGTTCCTCTGGTCCATCGGAGCCCCTATGCTGTTTCAAAGAGCACATGCGGCAAACCTAACGTCGGTGAGCGACACCCTCACCAATTCCAACGTCAGCTCCCTCTCTGGCCACACGGTCCAGTTCACCTCTGGCGCGGCTATCACTCCGTCACAAACCATCAAAATTGGTTTTGACCCAGATACGAACCTCTTCACTGAAGCGTTCTCTGCTGCAACTACCACTGACTTCACGTTTTTTGCTGGAGCCAGCTCATATGCGTTTGTAAATGCAGCGGCAAACTGTACATCAGGTAACCAGGTATTTGCAGTGGGTAACTACAACAACGGCACTGATGAAAACTTAACTATTACCGTGTGCTCCACCGCACCGCAAATCGCCACCTCCACCATTGTCACTATTGGTATCGCAACCACCACCGCTGCAACCAAAGTGATAACAAACCCTGCGGCCGGTTCCTACCGCATCACGG
>JAYUDS010000028.1:0-14241 GCA_043739595.1 Candidatus Adlerbacteria bacterium
GTTAGGGTGAAGAGAGTAATAAACATGGTGCCTATGGTGTAAAGGTTAACACTCGAGTTTGTGGAACTCGCAATCTGGGTTCGATTCCCAGTAGGCACCCCAGTGAGAACGGGGACGGGCACCGTTTAGTGGGTACACCATATGATACAAATACAAGACTAGCTATCCGCTGTATGGTTTCACTTGAGACCAAAGAGAATCAATAATATATAAACGGTGCACTGTCCCCGTTCTTCTTTAGTTTTTGACTAAGTGGTATCTGTTTAATTGTTTGCTCTAGAAATGTTAGCAAAATCAAGGCCAGAACCTCATAAAGGTTGTCCTTGGTGGTAAGCTCTAATTATGCCACTCAAGAAAGTTCCCCGAAACGTATTCATTTTAGGCTTGGTTAGCTTCTTCAACGACTTTGCGTCGGAGATGATTTATCCGATTGTCCCTATTTTCCTTACCTCTGTGCTCCATACGTCTATTCCGGTCATTGGTTTTATTGAAGGCACCGCAGAGGCAGTCGCGAGTATAAGCAAGTACGGCTTCGGCACTTTTTCTGACTATTCACGCAAACGCAAAGTTTTTGTCGTATGGGGTTATTCATTCGGCGCAGTTTCAAAATTGCTCACTGGCTTAGCGTATACCTGGCCGCTCGTACTTTTTGCACGAGTTATTGACCGTTTGGGGAAGGGTATACGTACCGCACCGCGCGATAGTATTCTTCTGGAAAATAGTACGCCGCAAAATAAGGGTTTTATATTTGGTTTCCACCGCGCATTCGACAGTCTTGGCGCTGTGTTCGGTCCGCTTGTAGCCTTACTTGTTTTGTATACATTTAAAGAAAATATGCGTCTTGCATTTTTCATTGCTTTCATTCCGGGCGTCATTGCTATTCTGTTGATTGTACTTTTTGTAAAAGAAAAGAAAGAGGCTGTTGTTGAGGCTCCTAAAAAATTTGTTCGTCTACGCTTACGCGGGCTCGACCCCCGCTTACAAATATTCTTATTGGTAAGTTTTTTATTTTCTCTAGGCAATAGTTCTGATGCATTTTTATTGCTCAACGCAAAGAACATAGGGCTCAGTACCACCCTTGTGGTGTTGGCATATGTGCTCTACAACATTTCGCAAACTGTTTTTGCGGCACCCTTGGGGTCGCTTGCTGACAAGCTGGGAGCAAAAAACGTGTTTCTTGGAGGACTGCTTGTTTTTTCAGTAGTCTATCTGTGTTTCGGTTTAGCACATAATCCATTTTGGCTGTGGATTTTGTTCCCGATTTACGGGGTGTATATAGCGGCAACGGACGGGGTGTCAAAAGCGTATATTTCTGAATTTATACAAAAAGAAGAGTCGGGGTCATATTTCGGTGCCTATTACACGCTAACCGCGGTCGGCACTTTCTTTGCGTCCATCGTTGGCGGACTACTATGGAGCATAGTGTCACCTTCGGCAACATTTTACTTTGGTAGTGCGCTAGCATTTCTGTCATTTATTGTCCTACTGATTTCAGGAGGATTAAAAAGGGAACAGGTGCGATAACGTAGGAAGAATTGTACGCAGCTATTGTAGATGTTATAAAGTAGGTATACATGTTTAGAAATAGGTTACATCCAAGCAAACTGAAAGCATTTTGTTCAGTGGCCGCACTTGCCTTTATAGGCATAAGTCTTTTTGGGTTATTTGATTCAAGCGAAATGCACTCAAAACAGCTCGGTGCTGGCGTGTCATTTTCCAACATAAGTAACAATGGAGAACATGCGGATATGCTTGAAGACCTCAGCGCCTGGGCTAGTGTTGGGTCAGTAGTATCTCCAACGCTAGCAAACACATTAGGAACTCTAATACTCCTGTTTTTGTGTGGTGCTTTGGCACAACGCACGCTTTACGCACACTTTACACAGCAGACAAGATTTATTTCATACAGAGACCCGCCTTCATATTTTCATGCAATTCAAGAAGCGTTTGCTCGCGGTATTTTAAACGGAAAAGCTTACTAATAAGAGCGCTTTATTCTTGAGACACATAGGTGTCTTTTTTTGTGCGTCCATTTTACATCCCATAATTCTTAAATCTCATAATGAAAAAACTTCTTCTCTCGTCGGTGCTTATTCTCGGGTTTGGGTGGTATGTACTAAGTAAAAACACTATTCCTTTTTTAAACCAAAATTCCGCTACGACTTCATCCTCAACCAGTATTGCGACTCAACAAATGTCTGTAAATCACTACAAGGACGGTCAGTACGTGGGGGTTGTAGCGGATGCGTATTACGGCAATGTACAAGTCTCTGCAATAATCAGCGGGGGCAAAATTACAGAGGTAAAATTCCTTGAATATCCGCAAGAGAGACAAAATTCGGTTCGGTTAAATGAAAACGCTATACCGCGACTACAAACTGAAACTATTGCTATACAAAGTGCGAATGTGGACTCTATTACCGGCGCGTCTCTTACGAGCGCGGCGTACCTTGAGTCGCTTACCGCGGCGCTTTCACAGGCCACATCATAAATATGAAGCAAACTCGCATTAGTATGGGCACGCCCGTGACGGTAGAAGTGTCGGATACGGAAGTCTCGCAAGAGTTGTTTGAAGAAGTTTTTGCGTATTTTCAATATGTAGATTCTACGTTTAGCACATACAAAGATACCAGTGAAATTACCGCACTTAACGAAGGCCGTATACAAAAAGATGAAGCAAGTGATGACATGAAGCTTGTTCTTTTTTTGGCGGAAGAAACAAAACGTTTAACACATGGTTATTTCGATATTGTTACGCTAGAGGGGAGCTGTGACCCGTCCGGCTTAGTTAAGGGCTGGGCTATTTTTAACGCGGCACAGATTTTAAGAAGTCACCAAGTAACTAATTTTTACGTAGAAGCTGGAGGAGATATACAAGTGTCGGGCACTAACTCGAAAGGCACTCAATGGGCTGTAGGTATACAAAATCCATTTACTAAGCAAAAAGAAATAATAAAAACGGTGTATCTCAAAGATAAAGGCATCGCAACTTCTGGTTCATACGTCCGCGGCCAACATATATACAATCCTGTAGATAAAAAACAAAGTATTGAAGGCGTTGTCAGCATTACGGTAGTTGGTCCTAATGTGTACGAAGCAGACAGATTCGCCACAGCAGCATTCGCTATGGGGAGTAAAGGCATTCATTTTATTGAAAGCCTTGCAGGTTTTGAAGGGTACTCCATCGATACAAAAGGAACCGCAACAATGACTACAGGTTTTGCTACCTATCTAACAAAAATATATGACTAAATTAAAAATCCCAAGCGTTATCACACAGGGTCATGCTCGATTGAATGCAATTTTAAATAACATAGCAATGTATCGCTTGGTGTTGTATGTGCTTATGTTCTTTGTCGCGGTGGCCTTCGTGTTTTCATTTTTTGGCATGTTTGGGCTGGTGCCATTTACACCAATAAATATGCTGTTTTCTCTAGCCCTTATTCTCGGGGTGTCGTGGATTACAAATTTTGTTTTTGCGTACACATATAAAGCACCCTCGAACATCGAATCGGTCTATATCACTGCGCTTATTTTGTTCTGTATCATTACGCCGCCACAGTCAGGGGACTATGTCGCGTATCTATCACTTGCGGGGTGGGCGTCGATTTGGGCTATGGCTTCAAAATATATTGTTGCGTACCGTAAAAAACATATATTTAACCCTGCAGCATTCGCCCTTGTTCTAACGTCTCTCACCCTTCATCAGTCCGCTAGCTGGTGGATAGGTCGAGGTGACATGTTGGCGTTCGTGCTTATCGGAGGATTGCTCGTCGCAATGAAAATACGACGGTTCGACATGGTTATTAGTTTCGCTATTTCGGCGCTTGCAACCATCGGGGGACTCGCGCTCTTACAGGGCTCAGATGTTGTCTTTAAGCTATCAACAACATTCTCTGATACCGCGTTCCTCTTCTTTGCGTTTATTATGCTGACCGAGCCAATCACTGCGCCGCCAACAAAACGGCTTCGTATCGTGTATGGAGTAGTAGTCGGAGTTCTATTTGCCCCAAATCTACACGTTGGCACACTATATTCGACGCCTGAGCTGGCGCTGGTGCTCGGGAATATTTTCTCGTATGCAGTGAGTCCAAAAGAAAAATTTATTCTAAAACTAAAAGAGCGTGTAAAAATTGCACACAATACGTTTGAATATGTGTTTTCGGGCGATAGAAAGATTACATTCCGACCGGGGCAATATATGGAGTGGACGCTTGCGCACCCGAACCCAGACACTCGTGGCAATCGTCGGTATTTTACATTGGCCTCTTCTCCCACAGAGCATGAGGTGCGATTGGGGGTTAGGCAGTTTCCAGAATCAAGTAGTTACAAAAAATATCTGCAAGAAATGGAAATTGGCACCGAAGTAATAGCGGCACAGCGTGCAGGTGACTTCGTACTTCCAAGAGACCCAAGTCTTAAATTAGTGTTCATTGCAGGCGGCATAGGCATTACACCCTTTCGTAGCATGATGCAGTACCTCCTCGATACAAACGAAAAACGAACTATTACCGTACTGTATTCAAACCGAACAGCTGAAGATATAGCCTACAAACAAATCTTTAACCGTGCAGTAGCCGAATTGGGCGTACAGGTGTCGTATTTTGTGACCGACCCAGTAGAGGGCTTACTGGAAGAACGAATGGTTCAAGGAAAAATTAACGAGGAGGTTCTCAAAAAAGAAGTGCCCGATTATATGGATAGGAGATTTTATATTTCTGGACCAAACGCTATGGTGTCAGAATTTAAATCAACACTTAAGTCTATGGGGGTGAAGAATAAAAATATTAAAACCGACTACTTCCCGGGACTATAATGCGGGGCGGAAGAACAGCCGTAATGTTAGCCAAACAAATGCTCCGCTTACATATTGTGACCATTCTTGCACCTTTACTGATTCATTAGATAGTACGCGAATGCACACAAACCAACGCAGTTATTGAGAACGAAGAGTTTTTTGAGTGAGACTGAGAAAAAAACTTGAAGCAGAAATTTCCAGCATTCAAAAACCAACAGCTTAGTTAGACGAATATCTGCCAGGAGTATAAAATTGTAACGACAAGGTTAAATCCGTAAAAAGATGCTTAACTAGGCTAAAATCTCCTCCGTTTCTGTTTCTTGTAACTCCTTAATAAAATGAAGCTGTGTCTGAAGATTTTGCATAAACTCGGTGTTGGAAATAAGTGTTATAAGATTGGTATGATTAAGACCCAGCGAGTTTACCAAGAAGACCCGGAAAGGGTTTTTTTGATATGTGGCGAAATAAGCAAAATTTATTCATTCATCCTTCACAAAAGATCATGAGCTTCGTGTTTAATATGCCATACGATGTTAAGTCGAGTATCAGCTGAAAAGTCATGCCACTGTTGATCCGGATGCATTCGATACAGCAGGTGGTGCTGTCGATTTCTTGGTCAATGTGAATGGTACGCCAAGTATTTGTCTCTGGAAAAGCGGTTGTAGGTTTCAGTAACTAAGTTCTTTTTTGCTGAGCTACGGCTCTGCATGTTTATATTATAGTATTAATTAACATCGCTTAAATGAACAAAAACTCCATTATTCCCGTACTCATTATTGTCACCGTCATCGCTGGGGGAGTTTTTGTTTTTCAAAAAAATAAAGTGGAAACTCCCGTAGGTCCAGTTGCGGTCGTTCAAATTAACCAACTTGATCTTTTGCACACATATGTTCCTAAAAAACTAGTAACGCGAGATGAGGTAACCAAAGCATGGAAAAAGATACCAGCAGATGCAAATCTGAACGCAGGAAATACTGAATCACCATGTGAAGGACCCTCTTATGAAAGTAGGGCTCTGAACAAAGTTGTGGATGGTAATGCATATCCTATTTTTCTCATTGACGATCAGCTTTTGCTGGGAACATCTAGCAAAAATTCTTCTTATGCATTTCATGAGAATGATGTCTGGTACTTGGGCAATGTCGGGTGTGGAAAAATAACTGGTGCAGGTAAAAATACATTTCGCGCAATTGGTTACAAAAACGCTATCGATAAAAATTATGCATACTTCGAGTACAAAATAGTTGATGGAGCTGATATTGCTACGTATGGTATGTATAAAGATTATGGTGAGTGGTGGACAGGAGACAATGCTTCAGTATTTTATAAAGGAGAAAGAATCTCTTCGCTTGCCGGAATGCACGAAATTGGTGATGGGTGGTTAAGGACAGATACAAAAATATTGTATAACACGCGAACAACAGAAGTAACCGATCCCAGCTCGTTTGAAATAATTAAGTATGCTCAATACCAAAAGGATAAAGACCACGTATATGTGCTAGGTGTTATTCTTGATGGTGCTGATCCATCGACATTCGAAAAGATAGGAAGTTATTTTAGAGATAAAGCTCGGGTATATTATCCACATCCTCGCAATGAAATCTTTAAAGAAACTGATCCGATGAGTGATCGAGTGGTGGTTAAAAATATTGACGGAAAAACGTTTGAAATTATTCCAAATGGAAATGTGTACTATAAAGACAAAAATAATATTTATAGAGGGGATGGGGATGATCTCACGCCATTTACTGGTGTCGATATGAAAACATTTGAAGTGCTTGGTGAATGCGGTTGCATTGAAAAGTCTTGTGGTTATTACTCGAAAGATAATAGTCATGTATTTTGTGGTACAACTCTCATAAAAGATGCAGACCCAAGAACATTTACGATAATTGGTTCGTTTGGAAATAGTGGTGGTATGCCAATGCGAGAAACAATTGCAAAAGATAAAAATTGTATTTACAAGCAAGAACTCGCTTTTCTTAAACCAGATGGACTATGTGTATCCCCGTCAGAGTGTGCAACACCTTTTATTGATGAGAAAAATAGTAAATTGTGCGGGTTCCGCGTTTATTGAAAGAAAAATACTTTCCACATCTAAGATGCTGCCGTAGTATTTATGGTCAATCACTCCTCATAAACAAAAACTTTATTATCACCGCACTCCTTATCGCTACCGTCCTAATCCTCAGTTGGAGTGTTCATTTTTGAAAGCGAGCGAAATACGAAAATCTCTCGAATGAGGAGAAAAAAGGCAACGACGGCTCGACTATTTTAGTGTGGGAGAATTTTAAATTACTTAGCAAAACTAGCAGAGTAAATCATATGTTGATTTAAAATTGTTCCCACTTCGTCCCAGTAGGCACCCAAAATCAAAAATACCTCCCAAGCGGGCTTTTATGTTTAGGGTTTGTAAGGAAGGAAATCGAAAGTGGTCTGAAAAAAACAGGTTTTTGGATCGCTTATTTCTTCTCTACCAAGAAGGTATTCAATTTCTCGAGTTGCTGGGTAAAACCGTATTGCATACCTTCGATTGCCATTGTGGCCTTCGGGCCAGTCTTGTAAATGGCCGCCTTAACCTTTACTTTGGTTTTTCCACCCACTTCGGTAAAGGTGATGTCTGTCATTTGGTCTATGGTCGTTTCTTCTTTTTGTCCTTCGGTCCAAGCCTGCGCGATATAGGTGAGTCTTGCATTCGGTTCTACGGCGGTAAATTCTGCCTTCATCGGCCACAAAGTTCCTTTGTATGGGCCCATTGCTTCTCCTGCTTCCATCACTATGTAGAATGTGCCGCCAACTTGCAGGTCTACTTCGCACTTAGGGATAGTGACATTATCTGGCCCCCACCATTGCTTTAACTGCTCCGGTTCTGTCCAAGCTTGCCACACTACTTCGGGTGAAGCGTCATATATTTTTTCCAATTCTATTTCTTTAATAGGTTCCATTGTATTATTTGTTACTTTTTAAATAGTTTTCTAATTTGTCTAATCGCTCTTCCCACAACCCCCGGTACTGCTCCAAGTATTTGTCTGCGTGGCCTAAACCAGCGGGGGAGAGCCCGACTCGTTGCTCTCGGCCCATGCGACGTTTGTGCACCAGCTTGGCGCGCTCGAGTACTTGGAGGTGTTTTGAAACGGCGGCAAAGGTGAGTTCGTAATGGTTTGCTAATGCACCAACCGTCTGCTCGCCCGGACGCAGACGCCGCAATATGTCCCGGCGTGTTGGGTCCGCGAGAGAGCGAAATATCATGTCTAATTGGGTATTAAGTTCAACCATATAGTTGAATAATATAGGAATGAGTACCCCCTTGTCAACGAAAGCGACGACTTTACGGGGATGAGTTGTGCAAATAAAATGATGCTCTGAGTCGACTGGAGCGGTGCTACACTATATTTACCTATGGCCCAGAAGCCTCGCAAAAAATCTGAAGAATTTGCCTTGTCGGTGACCCGTTGGGTGGGTTCACTTCAATCTATAGTTCTGCACACCATTTTATTTATCGTGAGCTTCGGTGCTGTGGCGCTCGGTGTACTACCCTTTGACCGCATGCTCCTAGTCTTGACCACTGTGTTGTCTCTGGAAGCTATCTATCTATCTATTTTTATTCAGATGACTATCAACATAACCAGCGCCACAATCGATGAAGTGGAACAAAACATCGATGAAATTCAGGAAGACATCGATGAAATTCAGGAAGACGTGGGTGAAATCCAAGAGGATGTCGACGAGCTGCAGGAGGACGTTGAGGAAATGAATGAGGACGACGTAGCAGAAGAGACATACCACGCCGGGCAAGCAAAAACGCTTGGGGAAATACGCGCGGGGCTTGAAAAACTTATGGCAGATATTGAAAAATTGCAGAAGGAGAAAAAGTAGGCTAGCCTTACTTACATATGTCAGACAAAAAATTTGAACTTTCTCCTGCCGTGTCCATCCTCATAGCGGGCGTTATTATTGCCGGCGCTATTGTGTTTGTAAACATGCATCCGAGCGATACTGGTGCTGCTGCCTTGGCTAATGCACCCGCTCCGACCAAGCTTGATATTGTTAAACCGTCTTCTGACGACCATATCATCGGCTCACTAACTGCCCCCATAATTCTTGTCGAATATTCGGACTTCCAATGTCCCTTCTGCTCGATGATTCACCCAACCCTCAAGCAAATTGTACAAAACTCCAATGGGCAAATTGCCTGGGTACTGCGAGAATTTCCCCTTACTTCAATCCATCCCCAAGCAGCGCCTGCTGCCACCGCTGCAGAATGTATAGCCGCACTCGCGGGGAATGACGCTTTTTGGAAATATGTAGACACGGTCTTTGGAAACCAGACATCTCTTAACCCCGCCTACTCGGCCCAGCTGGCAAAAACCCTCGGTGTCGACCCTGCGAAGTTTGCTGAGTGTGTAGCAAAAAACCCGTATCAAAGCAAGATTGATGCACAAACAAGTGACGCACAAAACAATGGTGGCAATGGAACTCCTTTCACGGTTGTCGTTAACACCAAGACAGGGAAGATGGTTCCTATTTCTGGTGCACTACCGAAGGCGCAAATCGAAAAGGTTATTAACTCAATTAAATAAACAATCCTATGGATGGCATGCCATTTGAGGGCCCGACAGGTGAAAAGTTGCGTAAAGCACTTTTGGTGACGGTTATTGTGCTGGCGCTTTTTCTGCTTATCCAAGCCATAGGCTCGGTGATGGGTTGGCGTTATATTGGCAGTGGCATTGCTCCGACGAACACCATTTCCGTCTCGGGACACGGTGAGATACTTTCGGTCCCTGATGTGGCTACGTTTACGTTCTCCGTAATGTCAAACAAAGCAACGGTAGCCGAGGCACAGACAGATGCTACGGTGAAGGCGAACGCTGTTACCTCGTACCTTAAGTCACAAAACATAGATGCAAAAGATATACAGACAACCGACTACTCTGTGAATCCACAATACGAATACCAAAATGCCGTCTGCTCGACAGAAGGAACAAATGCTTCACCGGTGTACTGTCCACCCGGTAAACAAGTGCTAAAAGGATACGAGGTGCGTCAGATTACCACAGTTAAGGTGCATGACACTGTAAAAGCAGGAAACCTTCTCGCTGGAGTAGGCGGTAAGGGTGCTACTGAAGTCAGCGGTCTCAACTTCACGTTTGACGATCCAAAGGGAGTACAGCGCCAAGCCCGCGACAAAGCTATCGTTGACGCGAAGCAAAAAGCTGAAAGTTTAGCGAAATCACTCGGGGTTTCTTTGGTTCGAGTCACATCCTTTACTGAAAATGGGTCAGTCCAGGAGCCGCGACCTATGGCCTACGGTGGCGTAGCAAACCAGGCAATGGATTCAAAAGCAGTGGCGCCTGAGATCTCTACCGGTCAAAACAAAGTGTCGAGTGACGTCTCTGTTACGTACGAAATACGGTAAGGTCGCACCTTGACGAAGGGCCCTCAATCCGGTAGTATACGGGCATATAAAGCCCGACGGGGCTTTTAAAAATGCCTAGAAATAAAGTCCAAATCATATATGATCCAATATTTTAAAGCAGTGCGCTCAGAAATGCGGCATGTGTCGTGGCCAACGCGACAGCAAACGATAAGTTATACCGCGGTTGTTATAGGCGTCTCGCTTGCTACCGCCTTGTATCTTGGAGCCTGGGACTATATTTTTGCAGCGATCATCAAAAAAGTAATCTAAAAATAATCCTGAAAGAGGGCCGCGTCTGGACCGCGTATCAATGGATGGTACGCGACATGATTCCGACAGAATCAAACGATGCGGCATGATTTCGACAAAACACAATGGCAAAACAAGATTCAAGTGTTGGCAGAGCGTGGTATGCGATACATACGTATGCCGGGTATGAAAATGCAGTCGCCCGTAACCTGCGTCAGCGTATAGAATCGCTCGGCCTTCAGGATAAGATTTTTAGCGTGATTGTGCCAACAGAGCGAACTGTCAAAATTAAAGGCGGCCGTCGCGTTGAAGAAGAAGAGAAAGTATATCCCGGTTACGTGCTCGTCGACATGATAGTAGACGACCAGTCATGGTATGTGGTGCGCAACACTCCTCGTGTTACCGGTTTCGTGGGCTCGGGAGTCAACCCGGTGCCGCTTCAGCAGCACGAAGTTGACACGCTTATGGGCCGCATGCAAGAAACCGAAGGCTCAATAAAACATGCTATCGATCTCGGAGTAGGGGACGCGGTTATTATTGTTGACGGTCCTTTCAAAGAACTAGACGGTAAAGTGGGCGAGGTCGACGAAGCGCGAGGCAAGGTAAAAGTGCTTGTGTCCATGTTCGGACGCGAAACACCTGTTGAACTCGATTTTCTACAGATAAAAAGAATTTAATTTTTAATCTGCAAAAAAATAGGAAGATTGCAAAGTGCGCATATATAAAGTAGTATCGTTCGGAAAGGAAGCTGCGTCCAAAGGGTGGGCCGAATCAGCAAAGGATGATTCGGCATAACCCGCTGGATCGCATGCTTTCGACAAAATCACATGGCAAAAAAAATAACAAAAAAACTTAAAGTAATCGCTCCTGCGGGAAAGGCTACCCCTGCGCCTCCGTTGGGTACCACGCTTGGTCCCGCTGGTATCAACATTGGTGAATTCGTTAAAAAATTTAACGAAGCAACCCAAGACCGTCTTGGCGACTTAGTTCCGGTTGAGATTACTATTTATGAGGATCGCTCTTACGACTTTGTACTCAAAACCTCTCCGGCTTCTGGGCTTATCATGAAATCGCTTGGTAAGGACAAAGGGTCCGGTAAGCCGAATACTGCAAAAATAGGTACCCTTACCAAGGCGCAGCTTCGCGAAATAGCAGAGAAAAAAATGGTAGACCTCAATGCAAAGGATATAGAGGGAGCTATGCAGATAATTGCAGGAACAGCTCGTTCTATGGGGGTAGACATAAAATAGACTCAGTCAAAATTTCTCCGTATTTGAAAACACCGTGTATACGGTGTTTTCTGTTGATAAGCTCTTGTGTTTGACAACTATTTTACATACTCTGAAGAAGAAATCTTTTAATTTCTAATTACACTTCTTTGTGATAAAAAACGCATATAAAGGAATATTACTTTTCGTCGCGATAGTTGCCACCGACCATGTCGCGCATGCGCAGGCAGCGCCAGCATGTCTGTATTCATTCCAACATTCACTCCAAATAGGGTCAATAAGTCCTGACGTGGCGGAACTGCAAAAATTTTTAAACCTTTCTATGGATACACAAGTGGTTGTTGCGGGAGAAGGGTCACCGGGCATGGAGTCCAATACCTATGGTCCTGCGACTGCGGCGGCAGTTAAAAAATTTCAAGAAAAATACCGCTCGATTATCTTATTACCGATGGGGCTCAAAACCGGCAATGGTATCTTCGGAGATCTTACGCGCGCTCGTGCCAACTTGCTTTGCGCGCGGATGAATCAACATCGTTCAAGACAAGTAAGCGAGAGCTCTCTACCCGGGTTAGTGGCAGGAGCAACGACGGTTATGTCACTTCAGTCTCGTGTGCAAGTAACACAAACGGTGCGCGTGAGAAAAACTCCGGGGTTAACTGGGCGTCTGGTGGGTCTCGAACCCGCGCTGGCGATGGGCACGGTGATCGGCGGACCAAAAAAAGTACATACCATGACGTGGTGGAAAGTGCTGTTCGATAATGGTTTGAGCGGATGGAGTGTGCAAAACTACCTGCTTGCCGGAGCGGATGGAAACATCGATGCGACACCCACACCAGCTTCCGCAAATGACTCATCTGTATCGCAGGGAGATGGCAAGCTCCAAGACACTGTCGGCAATACCTGGGCACTCGGCACAGGAGGTGAGGTGCTCAAAAATGGTATGCCCATCCGAACAAACGAATTTGCTGCAGTAAACCTAGTCCTATTGCATAATGGTGCGGTGTTCTCGCGGTCGGCGGGGATGGGCCCAACGCAATGGTTTATGTGGACCGGGTCTACGTGGACCTCGGTAGATAAGGACCCAAGAGAGGTGAGCGCCACCACAAGCGCAGTATTAATTTCTTCTATGTCGCCATCAGCGGGCTCGATTGGCACACCAGTTGTTATAAAAGGATCAGGATTTGGTTTTAAGCCGACCGTACACTTTGGTGCGGGTGTTATCCCAAACATTTCGTCAGATGGGAATGTTCTCACTTTCACGGTGCCAAGCTCCTTAGAGGCTGGCTGCCGCCTTTCCACACCGCCGTGTATGATTCTCAGCCAACAAACACAACTTGGCCAGTACGATGTGTCAGTTAAAAATGGAGATATGCAAAGTGCTATCGTAGCTTTCACGGTTACCGCAGAATAGTATCTTTGCTCTCATGTGTGCACGAAAACTCTCTCAGAAATGAGGGTGTTTTTGGCGCAGCGCTGTTGATAAGACGTTTGTTAGCAATGCGTATTAGCCGTATCCTTAGCCAAGGGGGTATCTCTACTTACTAATTGTTTTATTTTCGTGAAAAAAATTATATTTTCCAGCATGCTTGCACTAGGGATTATCGGCTTGTGGCTCGGGCCGGTATATGCACAAACAGCAACCACACCAGTGGTGTCTTTTTCTCAAGCATGTAATGCTACCTTTTCAAAAAATATGCACGTAGGGTCAAAAGGCCAGAACGTGATGAACTTACAAAAATTTCTAAATATCTCGCCTGAAACACAGATCTCCCAAATAGGCGACGGATCTCCTGGCCACGAGACTGCTACATATGGCCCGGCCACTGCGACTGCTGTCAAGAAATTTCAAGAGAAATATCGTTCGCTTGTGTTGCTTCCTGCTGGGCTGAAAGCAGCTAATGGTGTATTTGGCAGTTTAACCCGAACTCAGGCCAGCCTTATTTGTGTGCAAATGAATGAAGCGCGTGGCAAAGTTTCAAATTACAATAAACATTCAAGTGCAATGAGCGGCGGGAAAGTAGCCGCTGCGACTACTGGCTTTACTGTGGGAGACACGGTCCAAGTGGGTGCGGCGCTTCGAGTACGTCAGTCACCCGGCCTGACTGCCCCAGTCGTGGGCCATATAAATACAGGCAGTAAAGGAATTATTGTTGGTGGTCCTCAAACCGCAGACGCTATGGTTTGGCTCAAGGTGAAATATTCTGATACCTTTGTCGGGTGGAGTACTGAAGCGTATTTAGTAGATATTGGAGTGACAAGTCAGAATACGTCTACAGACGGAGCATTTGTCACCTCCTCGACTGGCTCACTTACCGATTCGTTCGGCAATATATGGGCTATCACTGCAACAGCTGATAAAAAGATTACTAAAAATGGCAACTCAGCTGAGTTGCCCGATTCTACGTACGGTGTTGTTTTTTTACTGTGGTACAACGGTGCGATATACCAGCAGGCAAAGAATCCTGATGGGTCGCTCCGCGGATGGTGGCGCTGGAGTGGAGAAACATGGATTCCTATTTCTGGCGATCCTCGCCCTGTTGGGCAACAAC
>JAYUDS010000029.1:0-5846 GCA_043739595.1 Candidatus Adlerbacteria bacterium
AACCCAAGACAATTACGTAGCACAATTCCAGCGCATCGATTACAAAGACATCGAGACGTTACGCAAGTTCATCAACCCGCACGGCAAAATTATGCCACGCCGCCGCACAGGCTTGTCGGCACCAAACCAGCGCGCCTTGGCCGAAGCGGTCAAACGCGCACGTTTCATGGCGCTCATGCCCTACATCATCCGCTAATAAAAACCCCTGGAGAAATCCAGAGGTTTTTATTATTCGTTATTATTTTTTATCCACGCGCTCAACGTAGTCGCCTGTTTCAGTGTTGATGCGCACCAAGTCACCTTCGTTAATGAAGAGGGGAGCATTTACGGTAGCTCCGGTTTCAAGGACAATTTGCTTGCTGCCACCTTGTGCGGTGTTACCGCGCACTGCAGGAGGCGCTTCTTTGACCAAAAGCTCAACTTTGATAGGTACGCGAACGGAGATGATGTTTTCGTCAAACACAAGCGCTTCAATGATAGTATTCGCTTTCATGAATGCGCATGCTGGGCCGATAGTGTTCTCGTCCAGTTTAAAGCGGTCAGCTGGTTTGGTAGGTGGGCAGAACCAAAACTCACCTTTGTTGTTGTAGAGAAATTTAACTTCGCGGGTCGACAGATCGGCCTCGTTGACCTTCTCCATCTGATGGAAGGCGTGCTCAGTTACCTTGCGAGTGATAAGGTGGCGAAGTTTTGTTTGGTTGACCGGCTTGCGCATTTGTTTGCGGAAGACATGCGCATCGAGCACTTCGTAGGGCTCGCCATCCATAAGAATGACCTTTTTTGGTAATATTTCATTATATTCAAGCATTGCCATATGATTTAATCGAAATTATGCGATCTTGCTGGATCGTGCCGAATCTTCCTTTGAGATTTGGCCCGTCGATTGAGACGCAGCCTTTGCATAATAGCCAAAAAAGAGCGCTTGTCCAACCTGCGCGAAACCTTCCCACTCTGTGCGGCGTTATATATTGTGTACCCCGTATGATGTACAGTGTGGCCATGGCCGATGAATATCTAACAGTCAGAGGTGAACAGGCGCCCCTCGCGGACGAAGATATTCTTCTATTGTCGCTTGAACAACCTGCTCTGTTTGCGCAGCTCGTCGTGAAGTACCAAGAACCGTTCTCAAGGAAGGCCCGTAGTATTGTGCAAGACGAAAAGGAGTCCGAAGACATTGTGCAAGAGGCTTTTCTTAAGATATATCTCAACGCAAGTAAGTTTAAAAAACAAGAGGGAGCGCAATTCTCATCTTGGGGGTATCGGATACTTATCAACACTGCGCTGACCCACTACAGTAAACGCAAGCGAGAGGGGATGATGCGAGCAGAGCTTGACCCGGAAATTTTAGAGCTCATCCCAGACAAGCATATGATAGAGCAGTTCCACACTAAAGAATTGTCGGACGAAATAGCGTCGGTTCTTATTAAAATGCCGCCATTATTTGCACATGTTCTCACTGCCTTCTTTATTGACGGCAAACCGCAAGAAGAAATTGCACAGCAGGAGGGGGTGAGTGTGGGAGCTATAAAAACCAGAGTGCACCGGGCAAAACGAGAATTCCTACGGCTCTACAAAGCCATAACACCGAATATATAATATGAAAAACTTAGAAAAAAATATTATGGCAGGAGTAGCCACTATTTACGTTGCGCGGAAGCTTTCAAGTACAAAGGCGCTTGCTATCTATGCGCTCATTGCGTCTATCGTAGGTATTGCTCTTTTTACGTCGCTCCCGCACATTTTGGCCAACTTAATCCATGCAGAAAGCGCTGGACTGCCTGCAGTCGCCTTATTTTTGCTCTCTGCGGTAACAAAAACGAATCTTTCGGTACAAGCTGCGCTGCTGGTGGCGATATTTGCTGGGTTCTTTCTCCTGCGCGAAACATTTCGACCACAACGGTCGAGGTACGCTTAGTCTTCTGAGTCGGAGCTGGCCCCAGCTTTGACCGTTGGGTTTGCGTTGGCCGCAAGCGCGACGCGGATCTGTTTGAGTAGTTCGTGTGAAATTTTAGTATTTTCACGCAAGAAGGTGCGAGAAGCGTCATATCCTCGGCCGAGCTTCTCTTCGCCAAAGGAGTAGGAGCTGCCGCTTTTGTGTACCAACCCCAAACTTTCGCCAAGCGCCAACAATTCACCCTCGCTCGAGATACCTTCGTTGTAAAGGAGATCGAATTCAACCTTGCGAAACGGCGCCGCAATTTTATTTTTGACCACCTTGACTCGGTGGCGACCACCGACCACCTCTTCGCCTTTTTTAATTTGTGCGATGCGACGGATGTCGAGACGCACAGAGGTGTAGAATTTTAGTGCTTTTCCTCCGGGCGTAGTCTCGGGGTTGCCAAACATAACGCCAATCTGCATACGGATTTGGTTGATAAAGACGACAATGGTCTTGGATTTTGCCGTTATGGCTGTCAATTTTCGTAGCGCCTGGCTCATGAGACGTGCTTGCTTACCGACATGGCTTTGGCCCATGTCTCCTTCAATCTCGTCTCTTGGGGTGAGGGCTGCAACTGAGTCAATGACGATAAGGTCTATTTTGCCGCTGCGTACCAAAGATTCTACAATTTCGAGCGCTTGCTCGCCATTGTCTGGCTGCGATATGAGAAGTTCGTCTAGCTTTACACCAATTTTTTTCGCATACTCGGGGTCAAGTGCATGCTCTGCGTCGATAAATGCGCAGATGCCGCCTTTTTTCTGGGCTTCGGCTATAGCATGGAGTGTCAAAGTAGTCTTACCGGATGACTCTGGGCCAAAAATTTCAATGATGCGTCCGCGCGGGTAACCGCCAATGCCCAAAGCCCAGTCGAGCCCGATAGAACCCGAGGGGATAGCGTCTATGTCGACGCGCGGCTGGTCGCCAAGCGTCATGATAGCGTCATCGCCGAACTTAGTCTTAATTTCCCGGATGGCGGCATCAATAGCGCTCGTGTCGCGCGCGCCGGAAACGGGGATACTCTTTTTTATTACTTTTTCTTTAGCCATATCGCACCAATTATATCATATGAACCACTCACGCACGCGAGGCGGGACAAAAATCTAACATCGTAATAGAGACCGACTTGGTGGTGTGGCGTCCGAACCTATCCTTTGCCTCCACCGTGATACTTGTATACCCCCTAGGGGGAGATAGCGTGAGCGTAAAGTGACCCGCCTCATTTGTAAAAGCGGGCTTGTTGTTTATAGTAAGGAACGAGATATTGCGGGCAATGCCAGTTACCACCAAAACAGTAGTAGATGTCGCACTCCCGTTTTGAGGTGAGGTAATAGTCACAACCGGACCTTCAATAATACGGCGGGATTCAAAAATACCGTATCCTATGAGTGCCAAGCAAAGTACTGTGAGAACTATTCTTCTCATGCCTCCTCAGACGAGTCCATCGGAGTTCCCCCGCCTTTTTCGAGCACTTCGCGTGGTTTGGCGCCATCTCCAGGTCCGATAACACCCCGTTCTTCTAGGATATCTATAAGTCGAGCGGCTCTGGCGTACCCTACCCGGAGTTTTCGCTGGAGGTACGAGGTAGAGGCTTTTTGAGATCCCACGACTTCCGCCCGTGCTGCCTCATAGAGGTCATCGTCGACTTCTTCTTCATCTCCAAATCCATTCCCGCCACCGCTGCTTGGAAGCGGGGTGAGTGGTCCTCCAGTAGGTTGGCCAGTCATATCAATAGGGATTTCAGCCTCGTTATTTTTTGCCACGAAGTCGACCACTTTTTTCATCTCTGCCTCTCCAATATAGGCGCTTTGCAAACGCACCGGTTTGCCCATGTCGGAAGCAAGGTACAACATGTCTCCTGCACCCAGGAGTTTCTCGGCTCCCCCCTGGTCAAGAATGGTGCGAGAGTCTATTTGGGATGCTACTTGGAGCGCCAGACGAGAGGGAACGTTTGCTTTAATAAGTCCGGTAATAACATTGACCGAGGGCCGTTGGGTTGAAAGGAGGAGGTGGATGCCCACTGCGCGACTCATTTGGGCCAGCCGAACGATAGCTGCTTCAAGTTCACGGGGGAACGTCTGCATAATGTCTGCCAGCTCGTCGATGATAATGACGATGTACGGCATAGCTTCGGGTACAGCGTCACCTTCTTCCGGTTCACCTTTACGGCGTAATTTTTCAAGAGCGGGTGTCAAAATGTTTTGGTGGTACGACTCGATGTCGCGGACCCTTTCTTGCTCAAGCAAGGCATACCGTCTTTCCATTTCTTTTACAGCCCAACGAAGCGACATAATTGCCTTTTTAGGATCGGTAATAACCGGTGTAAGCAAGTGTGGTATGCGGTTATACATCGTGAGTTCGACGCGCTTTGGGTCGATCATCAAGAATCGGAGTTGCTGGGGGCCGCATCGGTAGAGCAGGCTGTTTATAATCGCGTGGATAGTCACCGATTTACCCGAACCGGTGGCACCCGCAATAAGCATGTGCGGCATTTTCGCAATATTGCCAAAATGGGATCCGCCCGCAATATCTCGACCCAACGCCACCAGTAGTGGTTTGGGAGAGTTGGAGAACTCTGGCGCCTCAAGAAGCGTTCCTAAACCGACCGTCACCTTTGTTGAATTTGGTACCTCGATACCCACCAGAGATTTGCCTGGAATAGGCGCTTCAATACGAACTGGGTGAGCTGCCAGCGCCAATTCCAGGTTGGTCTGGAGTCCAACAATTTTTTGTAGGCGCACGCCTTCTGCTGGCTTAATGGCATAGCGAGTGACCGATGGCCCAATGGATATTTCGTCGAGTTCAACCACTATGCCAAAATTGGCGAGAGTTCTTTTAATGATATTAGCATTCCCTTTAATGTCGCCCACGCCGGGTCGCCCCTTGTCTCTCTCGAGTAAGGAAAGTGGTGGGGGAGTGTATTGCCCTAAGAGTGCTTTCAAAGCATCGGCAGAGTTTTTAGCCAGAACTTCTTTTGAAGGGGTACTTGCCACAGCCGGGACTCGCGGCGTCGGTTCCTCGTGCCCCTCTTCTTCGTATGCTTCTTCTGCGTCATCTTCATCATCGTCCTCTTCTTCGTCATCTTCCGGTAAGCCTTTCACCAATGGGTCAGTGGCTGAGACCGCCCCACGCTTCCGCAACCCAAACAATGCCTTTGGTCCCGCGAGCAGCGCTCGACCAATAGTCTGGATAAGCTCAAGCGAAATACGTCCTTCAAGCAGCACTATGAGTGAGATAAGCGCGATGCCTCCAAGGAGCACGAGCGCTGCATATATATCAAAAAGATGAACTACCGGGCGCGCTATGACGCCGCCGATAAGTCCGCCTTTATGAGCCACAATGTCTATATACCCCAGGCCCGACACTATAAAAATAATACTCGTTACTACCTTTATAATAGTAAAATCACCCGTCGACTCTTCTTGAAGTGCTGAGCCGGCAAGCACAAAAAAAAGCATAGGCAAAAGAAAATATCCTACACCCAGAAGGTAGTCAAAAAGATGATACGTGTCGGTGCCAGCCACTCCCGCAGCTCCAAATGCAGCAAGCATAAGAAAAAGTCCAACAATACAAAGCACTATCACCACTATGGCCCGCTTGGTATGGCCAGGCAGACTGCCGCCTCGTCTTTTCTTATCTTTCCTGTCTTTCTTTTTAGCCATTTTTTCGTTTTTCATCATACCACGCTATAGAGGTAAAAAATGGCTTTTGGCAGGCAATGGATACGAACCTCCAGTTCTGGTACACTCAAGGACAATAGATGTCTGTTAAAGTCCTTTATCTTTAAAAAAACTATATAAGACATCTATAGGACAAACCGTGTCGGACAAGAAACGAAAATTTCATCAAATAGCCCTACAATCAAGTCTTTTTAAAGGACGTGCCGATTGGTATTTTTGTTTTTTAAAAG
>JAYUDS010000030.1:0-5751 GCA_043739595.1 Candidatus Adlerbacteria bacterium
CCAAACATAAGCAGAGAAGCAACCAGAATTGCTGCGACTATATATAGCACAGGGACTCGATAGGGCTCGAGCACGTTATACCCGTTTATAGCATCTAACGCATCTACCGTATGGATTAAATAAAATACATCGCCGCTCTTTAGTTGGAGATAATCATTATTTACGGTAACTGTTGTACCTGCTTCAGACCCACTTACAATTTTTGCAGTAAGTTTTTGATAGTTCTGTATAGTTTTTACTCCCGGTACTACCTTTTCTTCACTGCTTACCACATCAAGCACCTGCGCCTTCATGGTTTCGGCAGTATTTTGTCCCGCGGTTACTTCTTGTGCGTGCACAATGCCGGTGAATCCGAAAAGCAATACTGCACAGGAAAATAACATCAGTTTCATATCAGTATTGTACCTAACTCCTTGGGTTTAATGCGTCATTTCCTGAGTAGCTTGTCCTTCCATAGAGTTTGAACCACCTGGACCCTGTGATACCGATACCACAAAGTCTGTGGTCACTACTTTTCCGCCACGCTGGAACTGCGTAAAAATTTTATACTTCCCAGCTTCGGGAAAGCTTACCATAAACTTGACTGTGCCATTTTGTTTTGCAGATACATCTTCTATAGGATGTGCATGGATGAAATCGAGCGTACCTTCACGCAATATGACGCTATGTCCCAATGCTCCCAGATATGGCTCAAGATCGGTTACCTTCTTTCCATCTTGCAGTATGTCGAAGGTAATCATTCCTTCTGCACCCACTTGAAGCGGTTTGTCGGTTCCAAGAGTAACCTGGTATCCGTCAAAGGTCTTAACTTTATCTTCAGCGCCAAGCGGAGCAGATGTATAGGACTTTTCATCTCCGACAACAACGTCTTGAGAAGGCGTTACCATAAGCGGCGTCCCCCTTGCATCCACCTGCCCTCCAGCAGCTGCAAAATCAGCAAATATTCTATAGGGCCCATTTACTGGGAATGTCAGCCCAGACATCGTAAAGACACCTGTGGCTTTGTCCAGTTCTGGGTGGACATGCTGGAAGTAGGCTAGGTCTTTACTCGCTACGATAAGGTGCAATTGCTTCGTATGAGTAATATTAAAATCTTTCAAAGTATTTCCTTCGTCATCGACGATAGAGAACCCGTAAGCAACTGGTGTATTTTGTATGTATCCACCTCCAGTAGGTTCAGGCTTGATGCAATATGATCGATGGCTTTGTATCAATTGCGTTGTAGTTAATTTTCCATCAGAAGAACAATACATTTTTACGGTTGTAACTATTGGTTGCTTGAAGCTCCCACCAAAAGCAACCAAGACTCCAACTACAGCAATGAGAAGTGCCACAACACCAAACACAATAGTTTTTTTCATATAGTATTTCATTTACCTTATAGCGCAGTGTTGAGCAGGTTGTGCCCCGCTTCCCCGGCTATACATAACCGCACCTGCTACGATAACGCCTGCGATTAAGATCGACACGGACGGTGAGAGGCTAAAATTTTTTAATTCGTTTTCCATATTTTTTGTAATGTTATATGTGTAATATGCAGTAAGTGAAATAATTGATTACCCTTGGAAACTTACTTCAAACGGATACATGCCCATGCTACAAACCCCCTGTAGAGTCGCAACAGTTGGGCTGCCTATGTCTATATAAGTAGTACCTGTTGGTGGAAGTGTTTTGCTGATGCCCATACTCGGAATACGCACTCCCGATGTGCAGTCGAAGGTACCGTTAGTAGTGAAGCGCAAGATTGTTGGTACTCCTAATTTTGCAGTACTCTTTTTTGGAATATATCCTCCTTTCACTTGAATGTCTATAATTTGTTTACCGTTGACCATCGTTACATTGTTGGCGTCTGCAACTTTAAGTCCTGCAGCTTCTCCCTTGCTTTTTGAGGTAAAAATAATAGCACCTCCAATAAGGATTGCCGCAGCGAGGATAGTGATGGTCGTAGATTTCATGAGTGAGTTATATGTTAAAAGCTAAATAGTGGCTGTATGAGCCCAATGACTACCAGTGCGTTCATGACGTTGAAGAGTGCGAAGAGAATGACGATTATTCCAGCAGTTTTGAAGAAGATGCCCGAGTATTGGCTGTTTTGAATACTCAGCGAACTGAAACTGACCAACGCAAGGACTGGAAGCGTACCCAATGCAAATGTCCCCATAATTAGGGCGCCATGCAAGAAGCTGCCGGTTGAAAGCGTATAGATTTGCATAGATTGTGTAAAGCCGCAGGGCAAGAAGAAGGTTGCTACCCCGACCAACAAAGGTGTAAGGGTATGATTCAGTTTTGATGCTCCATATGCATGACGTGCCAAAAATTTTGGCATAGCGGGCTGCAGCTTCTTAGCCCAAGGAAACACCTCTAACAAATTGATGCCAAGTATGAGCATGACTATAGCAACTCCCAAGCTCAACACAAACATTGCAGACACATTCAAGGTGAATGTTGACCCTATGGCGCCGATGACTCCACCCAATACAAAGAAAGAAATAAGCCGCCCAGCGTGGAACATGAGCTGCGGCCGTATCTTGTCCCCTTCTTTGGCAAATGTTGCAGACACAGAAAGCACAAGCCCGCCAACGACCGCCATGCAGGTTGAGAGCGAAGCAATGACACCAATAACGAACGACGTACCATAGGTCACTGCACCGCCATGCACCAAGTTTACAATGCCGAGTTTTTGAAGAAGCACGAACAGTACCGCGAAGATCACTGCGATTGGCATGGCCACGCCAAACTCTGACCAGCGCTTCGGCTGTTCTTTTCGCTCAGTCGAAACCATATACCCATGAGGCTGCATAACAGCAGTCAATGCTAAAGCTACCGTTTGAGGCGACTTCCCGGTAAAGTCGCCTTCAACTTCAATAGTGTGGTGTGCGAGGTCTGACTTGGCCCGAGTTATATACGGTAATTCCTTCGCTTCCATTTCGGTAAGCAGAATACAGGCTTTGCAGTGCATACCTTGAATATGCAGTGTGTACGTTTGAGTATTCATAGGGCTTAGAATGCAAGATTATAATTTTTGCGTTTTTATACGCAGAGAGTTGCCGATAACTGAAACGCTGGAGAACGCCATAGCTAAGCCCGCGAAAACAGGGTTGAGCAGCCAGCCGAAGATTGGGTAAAAAAGTCCTCCCGCTAGCGGTATACCTACAATGTTGTAGAAGAATGCCCAGAAAAGATTTTGCTTAATGCCACGCATAGTCATTTTGGAAAGAGAAATAGCTTTGCCAATTTTTGAGATGTCTCCTCCCAGTAGCGCTATGCCAGCTGTCTCTATAGCTACATCAGTTCCAGTCGACATTGCTATTCCTACGTCCGCTTGTGCAAGCGCTGGGGCATCGTTCACTCCGTCTCCAGCCATAGCAACCACCCTCCCTTCTGCCTGCAGTTTTTTAATAGTGTTGAGTTTGTCTTCTGGCATCACTTCGGCCACTACATCCTCTATACCAACCAAGCTTGCTATATGTGCCGCGGTGTTTTTATCATCACCCGTGAGCATGACAACCCGGATGCCGAGCGCCTGAAGCCGACCAACCGCTTCCTTTGCGTTTTCTTTAAGCTGGTCTGCAACCATGACACGCATCAGAATTTTTTCTTTTGTTGCAAGAAACACGGGCGTGTTCCCAATGCTGGTTTCTTTTTTAAGCGCGGCCATATCCACCGTGTGGTGCAAATCAGCAATTAATTTTGCGTTTCCAGCAAAATACTCAACACCACCTATCATTCCACGCACACCCCGTCCTTTGATAGCCTCAAACTTCATAACATGAGGCGTATCGTGTGTTCCGGGGGCAGCTTCGGCATACAACGCAACAGCATGCGCAATTGGGTGCTCCGACTTTGCTTCAAGTGCAGCCAAAATTGCCACCAAGTCATGGTCGAGGAGCTTCGTATAATTGTGGACTGAAGCCACTTCCGGTTTCCCTCTGGTTAGCGTTCCTGTTTTATCAAGCACCACCGTGTCCACCTTGCTTAACCTTTCAAGTGTGGAAGCATCTTTAATGAGTATTCCTTCTTTTGCGCCCTTCCCGACTCCGACTATAATTGCGGTCGGCGTTGCAAGGCCAAGCGCGCATGGGCACGCTATCACTAAAATTCCTACAAACGACACCAGGCCGAACGAAAGCGCTTGGGCAAAACCAAGGTAGTGCGTCCCCACTAAAAGCCATGTGCCTAAAGACATGAAGGCGGTAACCAGCACCACGGGCACAAAAATACTCGAGATTTTATCCGCCAAGGCTTGGATGGGCGCTCGGCTTCCCTGAGCCTCTTCCACCATATGTATGATGCGCGCAAGGAGTGTGTCTGAACCAACTTTTGTGGCCCGAAATTGAAACGAACCAGTTGTGTTGAGCGTGCCGCCGACCACAAGGTCGCCTATATTTTTTTCTTTTGGCATGGGTTCGCCAGTGATCATCGACTCGTCTATAAAGGACGATCCTTCGGACACAATGCCGTCAACCGGTATCTTCCCCGCAGGCTTCACTACCAGCATGTCACCGACTTGTATCTGCGCTAACGGCAACTCAATTTCTTTTCCATCGCGCCATGCAAGCGCCGTTTTAACTTGGAGCGTGAAAAGTTTTTCTATTGCATCTCCTGTTTTAAGTTTAGATGTAGCCTCCAGGTATTTCCCTAGCGTAATGAACGCAATAACAACTATCGCCACGTCATAGTAGGTGTGCTCAACGTTGATATATGGCCGCAGCGTCTCCTCAAACGCCATAACGACAAAACTATATACATACGCAGCACTAGTGCCAATACCAATGAGCGTGTCCATATTCGCTGCACCGTAGCGCAGGAAACGATAGAACCCAAGAAGATACGGCTTCCCCACCACAAAAAGCATATAGGTAGCCATAATGGGCAGCAGATGGTGGAAAAACTCGCTCCATACATAGGGTACCGCCGGCACAATATGGAACTGCGCAAGAAGCTCCCACGTCATAACAAACCCGCTAAAAATAGCGAGCGGTATAGAGATGCCCACTTTGGCACGCATGTCGGCCACCTCTTTGAGTTTTTCTTTTTTTGACTGACTAAGCCCCAAGTGAGCCACATGATCGCCCTCAGACATACCCATGTCGCTCGCACTTTGCGTTGTGGCAGAGTCATGGATGGGTAACATAAGCGAGTACCCAAGCGACTCCAACGCATCCGACAGCTGCTGCGCGCTTATCTTTTCTTCATCGTGTTCAACTTTGGCAGTTTCAGTACCATAATTTACTTGAACCGAGTGCACCCCTTCTTGTTTTGAAAAGGTTTTCTCTATAATGCTTGCACAGGAGGCGCAATGCATACCCCTAATTTTGTACGTGTGAGCAGTACTCATATAGCAGATGGTTAGTTTAGTAACACTGCATAGACTACCTATGCAAAAACCACCAGCAGTCTAGTATCGCTTGGTATTAAGTATGCCCCGGGCAAATGCAAACTGTAATACATTAGGAACCCTTTTTTTGAATCTATACCGCGGTATGTACGCCTCTTTGGGCCTTAATACAAAGGGCTTATTCAGGAAATTCCAAACAATAACAAAAGTAATGAAAAGAAGGAGTAAAGCGGCAAAAAATGGTTGAGGAGTTGCCGTGGTCATTGCCTGCCACTGCGACAAATGCTCCAACGGGCTCATATCGCAGAGCCCGGTGACCCCCATGTACGGGCAATCTTGCATGCTCCCATCCATCATCATTTCTGCAGAAAAGAAACCACCAATGTTAGTCAGGAATACAAGCCCTACAAAAA
>JAYUDS010000031.1:0-5727 GCA_043739595.1 Candidatus Adlerbacteria bacterium
TATGTGGTTGTTGATGCTAATGTTGAAAGCGAGCTGCGAGAACTTCTTCCCGATGACAAAGAAACATTCCGACGAGAGTATGGCGTATTTGACGATGGGGTAAATGACCTTATCCGCTCCGGGTACAAACTCCTCGGACTTGTAAGTTTTTTTACAACGGGCCCGGAAGAAAGTCGTGCGTGGACAATTGAAGCTGGTTCTACTGCCCCCCAAGCTGGAGCCGCTATCCACACTGACTTTAAAGACAAATTTATTCGCGCTGAAGTTATAGAGTGGAATAAGCTCCTTGAAGCCGGCTCATTTGGGAAGGCACGTGAGCTCGGACAAGTGAGAACAGAAGGGAAGGAGTATGTTGTGAAAGATGGCGACGTGATGGAATTTTTGCACTCCTAGACCATTATCTCGTCTACTCGTTTACTCTCCTTTTCGATCATGTGGATCAGTTTGTCGATCTTAGATATCTTGTGGCGAGCTTTTCCGGATACAAATAAACCGCCAAGCGAAATTAACAATAAACTGGACACCACGACGCTGGCGAGCCACGGGTACGTAAAGACTTGATTGTAGTTCGCCGTCCCGAGCAAAAAAGCAATAAGAGAAAGGGGAACAGTGATAATGCCAAACCCGGTGCTAAGAATGGAAAAATATGTTCGTTTTTCCGCGAGGAGAACTTGAATTTCAGAAAGTAAAATCGCCTCCGGTCTACTATGGTCCTTGTGCATGAAATATCTTATTAATAATTGTACCCCTCCGGTTCCAAAAGGCAATCTCGTAATTCACTAATTTTGACAAAGAGCCAAGTGTGGTATGCTATACCACATCCAAAGAGTATATTATTAGGTATTTTTTCTATATGGAAAAACCAAAAACTACGCCGAAAGATTTCTTTTTATGGGCAGGGGCTATGGTGTCTTTGTACTGGAGTGTTGTTGCGTTCATTTTTCTCATTTTCGAATATATAAACTTTGCGATGCCGAACGCACTTTCGTACTATCCTTCTGACCCCTACCAAAGCAGTATCCCGTACGACATGGCGTCAATCATTGTGCTGTTTCCAATTTATTTGGCGGTCATGTGGGTCATACGTCGCGACATAACAAAAGATTCGTCTCGAAATGAAGTGTGGGTGCGTCGCTGGGCATTACTTTTTACTTTGTTTATAGCCGGAGTAACTGCAGCCGTCGACCTTATTATTCTTTTAACAACTTTTTTGAGTGGCGAAGAGCTTACTCTTGCATTCCTACTAAAAGTCTTGGTAGTACTGCTTGTTGCCGCTGCAGTATTTATGCACTTTATAGCTGACCTATGGGGCTATTGGTCGCAATATCCAAGTCGCAAAAGGGCAGTCGGTGTAGGAGTCGCAGTTCTTGCCGTAGTTTCTATTTTTGCTGGGTTCGTCATTGTCGGCACACCAAGCTCAGCACGACTTGGCCGCTTTGATGACCAAAAAATTCAGGATCTTCAAAATATTCAGTATCAAGTAGTAAACTATTACCAACAGAAGCAAAAATTACCTTCAACACTCGCCGATCTTGCTGACCCTGTTTCTAACAATATGATCCCGTCAGACTCTCAAAATGGTCAAACATACGAGTATCATTCGACCGGCAATCTTTCTTTCCAGCTATGTGCATTGTTTAACAAAGGAGCTCGGACAGGAAACACTAACATCAACAGAGCGTACCCTTCTTCGCCCGTACCCGCTTCATACGGCCTCAAAGGAACTGAAAATTGGCAACATGCAGCCGGACGTGTATGCTTTGATCGCACTATTGACCCAGAGAGGTATCCGTCTGCAGTTCCACCCATCAAAGCTATCTAATACTCCGCATGGAGAAATACGATCATAAAAAAATAGAGAAAAAGTGGCAAGAAAAATGGAAAAAGGAGCAAACCTTTGTCGCGGATGACGCTTCTGATAAAGAAAAATTCTATTTGCTTGTTGAATTCCCATACCCGTCCGGCAATCTTCATGTAGGACACTGGTATGCCTTTGCGGTGCCCGACATCTTTGCTCGGTACCTTCGCATGTGTGGAAAAAATGTGTTATTTCCAATAGGATTTGATGCATTTGGTTTGCCAGCAGAAAATGCAGCAATTAAACGCGGGCTTAACCCCCGTGTGTGGACGTACGAAAACATTGACTTTATGCGCAACCAGATCCACTCCATGGGTGCATCCTTTGACTGGTCGCGCGAAGTGGTGACCTGCGACCCAAAGTATTACAAATGGACTCAGTGGCAGTTTATAGAACTCTACAAGAAGGGTTTGGTATACCGCAAGGAAACGGCGGTCAATTGGTGCCCCAACGACAAGACGGTTCTTGCCAATGAACAAGTTGCACAGGGCCATTGCGAACGCTGCAACGCAGAAATAGAAAAGCGCCTCATGCCGCAATGGAATATGAAAATTACTGACTATGCTGACCGGCTCATAGACGACTTAGTTCCTCTTAACTGGTCCGAGCAAATTAAAGACTCCCAAAGAAACTGGATAGGACGCAGCGACGGAGCTGAGATAGATTTTGAATTGAAATTTACCTTCACGCCTGATGCAAACGAAAATAGAGGACCGCATGGTGAAAAAGCAAAGCTGACCGTATTTACTACTCGACCAGATACACTTTTTGGAGCGACCTATCTTGTGCTTGCTCCAGAGCACCTTTGGGTTACGCAGGCTACCGACCAGAATCACAATGCTATTGAAAATAAAGACGAAGTACTGCGATATATCGTAGCATCCAGCAAAAAGTCCGAGCTAGAGAGAGCGGAGAATAAAGAAAAAACTGGTGTCGAAATTAAAGGTATTAAAGCCATAAACCCGGCAAACAAGGAAGAGGTACCAATCTTTGTCGCCGACTATGTGCTTGGTGGCTACGGCACTGGGGCAATAATGGCCGTTCCTGCGCACGACGAGCGCGACGGAGCGTTTGCTAAGAAGTTCGACCTGCCCATTCGAGAAGTTATTGAACCTCTTTTTATTCGGTCAAGTGGTGAAGATGCATTAAGAAAAGACGAAAAAATTGAGAAACGTGATGCGGTTGCTTGTATTATTAAACATTGGAGTGAGGACAAATACCTTTGCGTAAGATGGAAAAGTGTTCCTTGGAGAGGGTTTGTTACAGGCGGCCTAGATGGGGAAGATGTTGCAACAGCAGGAGTTCGCGAAATTCAAGAAGAAACAGGGTATAAAAATATAAAATTTATACGCACGCTTGGGGACATAGTTAATGTTCAATTTTATCATGTTAATAAGCAAACCAATCGTTGGGCGCGTTTTACTGGTGCTTATTTTGAACTTCAAAATAACGAGTGTGAAGAAATAAGTGAAAAAGAAAAAGCCATTCATGATTTAGAATGGGTGCCCTACGAAGATGTCGAGAATTTTATAACCGCCGAAGACATACAAGTACTATGGAGTCGATTCCTTGATAGGGAGGAGCCGTATACTAGCCAAGGTATTTTGACAAACTCTGACCAATTTAATGGCCTTAACAGCGAGGAAGCCAAACTGAAAATTACTGAGTTTGTGAGTGGGAGGATGACCAAGCAATATCATTTGCGCGACTGGGTCGTGTCGAGGCAGCGATATTGGGGCGCACCTATCCCGATGGTCCACTGCGATGCATGTGCAGCCGCAGGAAGAAACGATGGATGGTTGCCGGTGCCAGAGAAGCAGTTGCCGGTCGTGTTGCCAGAAGTTGCGGACTATTTGCCAACCGGGGACGGGAAGTCACCTTTGGCCAAAGTGCGCGACTGGGTCGAAGTACCGTGTCCAGCCTGTGGGAAGCCCGCTGAACGCGAAACAGACACACTCGATACCTTTGTAGACTCTTCGTGGTACTACCTGCGTTATACAGACCCCACAAATGAGCAGGAGTTTGCAACAAAAGAAAAAATAAGTACCTGGATGCCTATTGATGTTTATTCTGGAGGATCTGAACACACCACCATGCACGTGCTATATTCACGTTTTTGGCATAAGGCACTATTTGACGCAGGGCTTGTTACCACTTCTGAACCATACGCACGCCGTATGAACCGAGGACTCATCATGGGTCCTGATGGTCAAAAAATGAGCAAGTCAAAAGGCAATGTTATCGACCCCGACGAGGTTGTGAGTAACCTTGGTGCCGACACGGTACGCATGTACTTGGCTTTTATTGGTCCTTACAACGAACTGGGAGCGTACCCATGGAACCCTAATGGGGCAGTCGGTATTAGACGTTTCCTTGAGCGAGTGTGGAGTATGGCAGAGGCGATAGTAGATAAACCGCTTTCTGAAAGCACTGAAGTGCTTCTTACCAAAACAGTGCAAAAAGTGGGAGAAGATATTGCATCGCTTAAGATGAACACCGCGGTATCTGCCCTCATGATCCTTTCAAACCATCTCCAAGCCCTCCCAGAGGTCCCCAAGGTGGCCTTCGAGACCTTCATAAAACTTTTGCACCCCTTCGCTCCTCATCTTACTTCTGAGCTCGTATGTCGACCCAAACTTGCAGATATTGACCTTTTATCGTGGCCAACATTTGACCCCTCTAAGCTGAACTCCAGCCTCTCTTTTGTGGCAGTACAAATTAATGGAAAATTAAGAGCTACTATTCAGCTCTCCATGAAGGCCACAGAGGAAGAGGCGACTGCAGCCGCGAGAACGGAAGTTCATGTGTCCAAGTGGCTTGAAAATACGTTGCTATTAAAGGTTATTTTTATTCCTGGTAAGATTATTAATTTTGTTGTAAAACAGTGACAATTCTATAAAGCTATGGTTTATTCATAGCTGTTGACCATAAAAACATTCCATGCTACTATCAAAAAACATAATATTATGACACAAATAGCAGATAAAACAGGGTTTAAGCCAAAGGCCATAGTCCGTCGACTTCTCACGTCTCTTCCAGAGCGTTCTCGCATAGTCCTCGAGGCTCGTTTTGGACTAGGCGCAACCCCTGAGCGTGTGACATTAGAATCTATCGGAAAACGATATGACATTACCCGCGAACGCGTACGCCAGATTGAAAACCACGCTCTCACTTCGCTTAAGAAGTCTCCGGCATTTGCGGAAGCACATGCGGCATTTATTGAACTTGAGCGTGTTATAGACTCGCTTGGAGGCATCGTCTGCGAGGAAGACCTTTTGAATTTTATGTCAAAGGACAAGAGTATGCAGAACCATATTTACTTTTTGCTTGTCTTAGGTGACCCGTTTAAATATCGTAAAGAAGACGACGAGGTACAACGATGCTGGTACGTTGACCAAGAACTTGCAGAAAATGTTGAAGGTGCTCTTAAAAAGTTGTATGGCAACCTGTCCGACGAAGAGCTTATCCCAGAAGGGGAAATGATTGATCGTTTTCTCAAGGAACTTGAAAATATCAACAACAAATACCGTAATGAAGAAGTGCTTAAACGTTGGCTCTCAATCTCAAAAAGTATCGGCAAAAATCCTCTCGGCGAGTGGGGACATGCCAGTTCTCCAAATGTAAAAACAAAAGGAGTTCGAGACTATGCCTACTTGGCTGTGAAAAAGCACGGCAGCCCTTTGCATTTCCGCGAAGTTGCTCAAGTTATTGAAAAGATGTTCAGTCGCAAAGCGCATATTGCAACTACCCATAACGAACTGATCAAAGACAATCGTTTCGTACTTGTTGGCCGAGGCATGTATGCGCTTAAAGAGTGGGGATACACTTCTGGAGTTGTCCGTGACGTTATCCGCGAAGTGCTCCGTGAG
>JAYUDS010000032.1:0-13766 GCA_043739595.1 Candidatus Adlerbacteria bacterium
GACGCGACTTGAGCGGGATAACCTAGCACGACTTGGCTGCCAGACTAGGATTCGAACCTAGATAAACAGATTCAGAGTCTGTTGTCCTACCATTAGACGATCTGGCAATTTTGAGACCAAATAAAACACCCCTTTTTGCGACGCACCTCTGATCACAGCAAAAGGCCGCAACGTGTGGTTACAATACCCAAAAAACGCCTTAAACTCAACCTGTAAAGTGCTCTCCTATACAACTGGCCCAAAGCGTAGTACAAAGAATGCAGAATACAGGAGGGCAGCATATGGTTGAGCAAGGCAAGAGCAGTGATGACCGAAAGAAGGCGGATGATGAAGCTTTTTTTGCCGACCCGACAAAAATTCACATTATAGGCATGACTTCTCCCCCGCGGCCCGGTTTGGTAGATTGTATCCAAACGTTGCGGGATTCGCACTATCTATACCCGGAGAAACGTCGAGCGCTTCTGTCAATGCAGTCTTTTGTGTGGTTTGACATTCAATGGATCATAGTCAGCATTCCCGCTGACGAACGCGATCTACTAGAGCGATGTGCAACGGCAAGCGGCTTAGAAATTGTTGACGGTATCCCCGCCGTCTTGAATAGTGGAGGTATCCACTTTTTCCCGATTTCAAATGAACGGATGTTTACCTTCGAAAATAGATCTGGCCACCCGGCTTATAAAATTTCTCGATCTACCTATGGCGCTTCGGCGCCTTTTCTTTTGCTAACATTTCAAGATGGAATATATTAGAATGCTTATATGACGGAAAAGACATCTCATGACAGCGAAACCCCGGCGCAGGGGCAGCAAGTGATAACGGCGTGTGCGTTTATCCATGCAGAGTTTGACGGAGTGACAAAAGTCTTCCAGCCAAAACGAGCTGCGACTAAGAAGTTTTTACCCAATGTATGGGAACTCCCTGGTGGACACATTGAGTTTGGCGAAGACATGATCGAAGGGCTTACGCGTGAAGTGATGGAAGAGCTCGGCATGCACCTGAGAGTCGGCGACCCATTTGCGGTGTTTACTTACACGAACGAAGTAAAAGGCTCGCATTCAATAGAAGTAGTATATTTTGCAAAGTTCATTGACCCGCTGGAAAAAATCACCCTTAATGCTGAAGACCATTCTGAATATAGATGGACTTCAGAGGACGAACTTACTGAGATTGCAGTGAGCGGGCAAGAACTGCAAAATATTAAAAATGGTTTCGCATTCCTGCGCGGTGAGGCGCATAACTTAGGGTAGGTTACAGATAATGAAACTTTTTTTCTATAACTTTTTTGAAAATGTTGTGCGTATTTTTTCTGGTAAGAATGTATTGTGGCACGTTCTTGCTATCGTACTTACCGCAGGAATCGTTTGGTCGGGATTTGACTGGTGGTATTTTTTGGCAACGCAGAATTCGACACTCCAAGTGTTTGTGTTACCAGCACTCGCATTAGGCGGGTTACTGCCGATCCTCTTTCCTGTCGGTTTATGGAGTATCGGCACATATAAAAAAAATACACATATGCGTCTTGCCGGTTTTGCGGTAGGTCAAGCAGCGCTTGTGGGCTCGCTTGTTTCGTCAACGTATAAATTTTTTACGGGCAGGATTCAGCCCGACCAAATGCATCTTCTTTTGGATACAAGTCGACATTTCCAGTTCGGGTTTTTCAAACATGGTATTTTTTGGGGATGGCCGTCGTCACACACAACCATAGCGTTTGCTATGGCCTTCGCACTCGTATGTGTGTCAGTTGAAAATAAAGCACTGAGAATAGGAGCATTCGTATACGCGTTCTATATAGGGTTTGGCGTCTCGACCAATATCCACTGGTTTTCAGATTTTGTCGCGGGAGCAATTATTGGCTCGGTTATCGGCCATGTCGTAGGTACGAGCTTTAAAGCAAAATTCAACAGAATTTCTTAACGCTGACTTCGCACAAAATAAAGTCTCGTGATGATAGCTGATAAAAAAAACGCAAGTGAGAGGTAATACGTCCATAAAATAAGGAGGACGACGGAGGACGCTGCACCGTACGCACTCACGACTGACGACGTACCGAGGTACCAAGCAAGTGCAAACTTGCCTACCACAAACAGCGCACCTGCAACAAGACCACCCTTAAGAGCCGCTTTCCAACCGATTCGCTCAGACGGCAAGAGTTTGAGCAAACAACCGAGAAACAGTGAAATAAGTCCAAACGAAAATACAAACTCTACTAAGGTGGAGATAATGATTCCTCCCGGCAAGGCCGCATTGACTGTTTGAGAAAAAGCAGTTAAAAACGCGCTCGCCATCAGCGACACAACCATAACAAACCCTAGTGACAACACCATCCCGAGCGAATATATTTTTTGAAAAATTATTTTCCACATACTGCGCACAGCTTTTTTTTGCGGCAACTTTGCAAATATTGCATCGAGTCCTGACTGAAGACCCGAGAATACTCCTGTCGCACCCAGGAGCGTAGCGGCGAGACCGATAATAATAAAAATTATATTAGTGTCGTGCGGCACCCGTGCATTAATAAGTGACTGAATGAATACGGCACCGCCTTCGCCAAATACGCTTTGAAATTGACCTACAACGCTCGTTTCTACCTGACTACGTTCTACCACAAGCCCTGCGACTGAAATGGCTATAAGGAGAAGCGGTGCAATAGAAAAAACGGTGTAGTATGCAACCGCCGCGCCATACGTAGTAGCATTTGAGTCACTCCACACGTCCACAAAACGCAGTGCTTCTTTTTTAAATTGCATACAAAATTATTTCTGACTTGCAGCTTTAAGAAACGCCATGAAAAGCGGGTGCGGGTTCAAGGGACGTGACGTGAGCTCAGGATGAAACTGGGTACCAAGAAAAAATGGATGGATGGACTTAGGTAATTCAGCTATTTCCATTAAAACTCCTGAAGGAGACTTGCCAGAAAATACGAGGCCAGCCTTCTCAATTTGTTCAATATATTTAGGGTTTACTTCGTAGCGATGACGATGACGCTCTTGCACTTCGCCCACACCATATGCCTCATACGCCAGAGTACCCTCACCTAGTTTTGCAGGATAGGTTCCCAATCGCATAGTGCCTCCGTATTCGGCTTTGGTCAGTTTTTCTATTTGGTCTTGCATAACGTCTATAACCGGGTGTGGTGCTTCTTTATTAACCTCGGCAGTGTTAGCACCTTCGAGCCCAACGACGTGGCGAGCATATTCGACAACCATCCACTGCATCCCATAGCACAGTCCAAAGTACGGTATCTTATGTTCACGCGCAAAATGTATCGCCGCGACAATGCCTTCTACTCCCCGGCTACCGAAGCCACCGGGCACAACCACGCCGTGGTATTGTCGCAGCTCATCGAGCTTGGTCGGGTCTTGCTCGTATACTTCTGAGTCGAGGTATGAAAGTTTTACTTTAAAATCCTGATGTGCGGCAGCATGTTTGAGCGCTTCTATGACGGATATATATACATCCGACAATACATAGTCGCCCGACATAAAATATTTGCCGACGACGGCTATTTTTACTTCCGTGCTACCATTTTTTATTTTTTTTACAAAGGACTCCCACTCCGACAGGTCGGTAGGCCGTTTCTCGAGCCCAAGTACGTCACACAAAATATCGCCCATACCGTCTTTCTCGTAGTTCATGGGCACATCATAAATTGAGTCGACGTCTGGGGCTGAAATCACACGCTCCGCTGGCACGTTGCAAAAAAGTGCAATTTTTTCTTTTCTTTTTTGGTCAACCGGTACGGTCGCACGAGCGAGAATAATGTCTGCCTGAATACCAGCGGAGTTAAGCTCGCGCGAGGCATGCTGTGTCGGTTTGGTCTTCATTTCGCCGATGTTGTGCGGTATAGGAACATAGGAAAGCATCACTACGGCGACGTCATGCGGGAATTTTTGCTTAAGCATACGGGCCGCTTCCAGAAAAAGGATGTTCTCGTATTCTCCAATGGTGCCGCCTACTTCAATTATTGTAATGTCGGCGTTTGCTGTTTGCTGGGCTGCTGTTATGCGGCGGATAACTTCGTGCGGAACATCCGGCACCACTTGCACGTTGCGACCTTTATACTCTAAGTTTCGCTCGCGGCGAATGACTTCTTGGTACACACGCCCCGTCGTCATGTAGTTTATGGAAGGCAGTGTTTCGCCCAAAAAACGCTCGTAGTTGCCCATGTCCTGGTCGGTCTCGTATCCGTCTTCCAAAACAAAAACCTCACCATGTTCGGTGGGGTTCATAGTCCCCGCATCGACGTTGATGTAGGGGTCTATTTTGATAGCGGTGACCTTAAAACCTTTCGACTTAAGGATTCTTCCAATAGACGAGGTGGCAACTCCTTTCCCGATGCCTGACATCACTCCACCAACAACAAAGATGTACTTCGGGTTTTGTGCCATATGAGTTAAATTTTTAGGTATCTTCTAACGGCCAGGAAGCTGGCGACTGCGCCCAAAACTACGCCTGTACCCACGATAATAAGGAAAAAGAGTGGAAAATGCACAAGGTAGTAGGTAAATATGTTTACGCCGCCGAAAAAATTAGTCGTCGCCTTCCCGAGCCAGTATGTCAGCGGGTAAAACAAGACAAGTGTGGTCAGTCCGGCTAGGAGACCGTAGAGAATTCCTTCGACCATAAACGGTGCACGAATATAGAACTGATTAGCACCGACGAGGCGCATCACTTGTATCTCGTCGCGGGAGGTGTAAATAGCAAGACGAAGCGTGTTAAAGGAAATTGCGACCGTGGTGAGTATAAGAATAATAATTATGATAAGCCCAATGCGTTGCGCTGACTCAGTGATGTTCTGCAGGCGGTCAAGCGCGGCTCGATGTTGTTCGTCGAAATAATTAACTTTGTCTATGACGCTTTTGCTGTTGTTGGTGCCACCGAGTGCTTGCTGCTGCTGCAAAAACTTTGCGATAGCATCGTACTGCGAAATATCTTTTGCTTTAATGTTGAGTATGGCCCCCAGCGGGTTTGTGCCCAGTTCATTGAGCGCCTGAAGCGTTAACTGGTCGTTTTGGTGGCGAGTGCGAAACTGCGCCAAAGCCTCCTCGGCCGAGATAAACTCAACCGACTGCACTTGCGGCAATGCTTCTACTGACTTTTGAAGTTCACTTACCTGGTCTGGGAGCGCGCCCGTCGTAAAGTAGACGTTGATGTCCGCCTTGTCGCGCAACTGGTCGAGTGTCGTATTAAGAATAACTCCCGCAAAAATGGTGGTCCCCACGACAAAAAGCGTGACCGTCATAACGAGAATAGACGCAAGCGACACGAAACCGTTTCTCCAAAAACTGAGAAAGCCAGAGCGCACAACTCGTTTAAGGGTAACAAGTGCCATTGATACACAAGTATACCTCGCTCCAAGGAACAGGGGCAAGCTAAGTCCTGCACTCACAGGTTGTTACAAAATATACTTTCCTTCCCGGTCGTCGCGGATGACACGGCCGCGGTCCATGGTGATGACGCGCTTTTTGAGCGCATCGATAACGCCCTTGTTATGCGTCGTGAGGATAATAGTAGTACCGAGGTCGTTTATCTTTTTTAAAATCTGCACAATTTCAAATGTGTTGACGGGGTCGAGGTTACCGGTCGGTTCGTCAGCCACGATGACGTCGGGTTGGTTCACAATTGCGCGCGCAATTGCCACACGCTGCTGTTCACCGCCGGAGAGTTCACCGGGAAAGTTGTGGAGTTTGTCTTGGAGGTCGACCAGTTCAAGCACGTGCGGCACGTCGGAGCGAATTTCTTCTTCACTTCGGCCTGCGGCCTCCATGGCAAATGCGATGTTCTCGTAGGCAGTTTTGTTGGGCAAAAGCCTGAAGTCCTGAAAAACAGTGCCAATTTTGCGGCGAAGCGCGTTTATACGGCGAAGCGGCACTTCGTGGACATTGACCGACTCAAAAAAGACCGCACCTCCGGTCGGATGCTCCTCTGCAAGAAGCATTTTGACCAAAGTAGTTTTGCCAGCGCCTGAGTGCCCGACAATAGAGATAAACTCTCCTGGTTCCACCGAAAAGGACACGTCCTCAAGGGCCACTGAGGAGTCCGGATATACTTTGCAAACGCGGTCGTAATATATCATTTGAGTATTAGAGAAGAAAGGGACACAACTTGTCTATTGTAGTACGTGCTGCAACATATGCAAAACACTGCTTAGGAGCATTAATTTTGCGGGGTCAACGAATCTTGCGCGGGCAACCCGTTTGCAAACCCCAGGAGCCATGCATTTGAGTATATAACACCGAGGCTTTCGCTTCCGTCGTTTGATATAGCAGAGGGAACCCCAAGCATGCAGCCACGCTCGTCTACTGCCAAACCACCCGAATTGCCATGGTCTACTTTGGCCGATGTGACGAGCGTACCGTCGTCTGGGAAGCTGCTTACTTCCCCGCTCGTGACCGTAAGGTACGTACCCCCGGCACTGATGAACGGATACCCTAACACTTGGACTTTGTCCCCAAGCTTCGGTGTGTTGTTGACGCAGCCCAAGTCGCGGATATTGGGGAACGAAGTTGGATATTCTCCTTGGGTTAAGCCCAGTTCGTTTGTATAAGGACCGTTTATTTTTATAAATGCGAGGTCGTAGTCATGGCTCCACCCTGGCGCAAGCACAGGCTGACCAGAATAAATAGCTTTGACTTTTCCTTGCGCGTCGGGCAACACGACCACGCAAGTGCCTTTTGGGTTACCATTCCCGTCTTGCGGGATAACATGTGCGTTGGTGAGCACCAAACCGTCTTTTGTTAACAGAGTGCCTGAGCCTCCAAAACCGCCCGAAAGAGAAGACATATCTCTGCAAAGAATATTGACCACAAACGAAGAGCGGGTGGTTTGTGACACTCGGCTCGACGTTGCAGTCGAGGAAAGTAGCGCTAACATTTCTTCGCGGCCATGGACTAACTCTGAAGCAACTGCCACGTCGCGGGTATGTATTTGCGGCACTTGGTCAGTCGAGCCAATACTCAAAGCGATACCGAGCGCTGTCGCAAAGACTCCCAGGAGCGGAATAGCGATTGCAAGCAACACCACCAAAAACATATGCCGGCTGGTATAGCTGCGCATATGCCCAGAACGAGATTCTTGATTGAATAAGTCGTTAAATATCGTACGGCGTAAATTAGGTACTGAGCCATACACATTAGCTTCGGTGTCGCCTTTTTTGAAAATGGAGTATATGCAAAAAATGAGCCCAATATATGGCACATAACTCCAAAGCGACAGCCAGCCGCTTTTTCCAAAGTCGTGACAGCGTCTCACACTGAGCCCTATATACATAATGAATGAAAAGAGAGTCGCAGGGAACATGAGCAGTAAAAGCAACACATAGAAGACATCATTAAACGCGTGGACAGAAACAGCTACGACCCCCCACAACAACACAACGACGACAAGTGGAAATACGCTAAATCCGAGTCCTGCCAAGTATCGCAAGCGGCCTATGCGCCCATTAAAAAAACCTCCGCTTTCGACGAACACCGAAGCAGTATTCGCTTGGGCAGCAGCTTTGCCGCATTTGGGACAAAAAAGTGCTTCCTTGGGAAGCTTTTTACCACAGTGGCTGCAATACATATAATTTTTCTGTGCTACCAAATTAGGATAGGGAGAGAATGAGAATTTGAGATACAACGACGATAAGCATAGGCACTGCCGCGACCATAAACGCTACACCCACGAAATGTTCATTCGTGTAACTCACCAGACTTGCTAATTGTCGGAGATCATAGTTAAACAAATCGTCCATGAAATTACGGTTTGGGTGCGGTGCCGGCCCATATGGATTTGCTTTTTGAGCGCCTTTTTTACCGATAAGAAATAGCACAAAAAATAGTCCGATGTACGGGAGATACGCTAGCACGGTAAAAAACCCAGCCAACCCAATGTCATGACAACGGCGAATAGTGAGCCCTACATGCATAGCGACCGAAAAAACTAATGCAGGAATGAGCAACAGCAGCAAAATTGCATACAGCAACTCGTTGACTACCCCGTAGGTACTACTTACGACCACCCACATTAGTGCGAGGCCAAAAAGCGGCGCGATACTGAAGCCCGTTCCCCCTAAGTAGCGGGTGCGGCCGATACGGCCATCAAAAAAACCTTCGTATTTTGGCACCACCGGTAAGTCTGCAGGATCGACAAACTGATGCACAGGGCTGCCGCACATCGAACAATAATGCGCGTCTTTTTGAAGTTCCTTCCCGCAGGTGTCGCAATACATATAAATAGGCTGTAACTGTCCCTATTCTATACCCATATGTGGTATTCGTTATCCACGGGTGTGGATTAGGCTTTCTGCTCAAGAAAAGGCTCCAGGTTGCCGTCCAGCACCCCTTCAGCATCGTGAACTTCTACGTTAGTCCGATGGTCTTTAACCAGTTTGTAGGGATGGAGCACATAAGACCGGATTTGGCTCCCCCATTCAATTTTGTTGGTGTCGGTCGAGAGGTCGGTAATTTTCTCCTTACGTTGGACCTCAAGAAAGTGAGCGAGCTTTGCTTTGACGAGAGCAATAGCCTTTTCTTTATTTGCTCCTTGCGTGCGTTCGCCGTCGATATGGGCCGAGATGCCGGTGGCCTTATGCACAACTCGGACAGCAGTCTCGCGCTTATTGACGTTTTGTCCACCGGGGCCGCCTGAGCGAGCAAAAGAGATATCGAGGTCGGCTTCTTGTAGATCAATATGGCCAACTTTTGCCAACACTGGCAAGACTTCAACGAGCACGAACGAGGTCTGGCGTTTTTGTGAGGCGTTGAACGGCGAGATGCGGACCAAGCGGTGCACACCATATTCGTTTTTTAAAACTCCATACGCACCTTTACCTAAAACTTCTATTGAAAGATTGCGGTAGCCGCCTTGGTCGTTTTTATTTTCATGCAACGTCTTATATCCCCAACCGCGCTTTTCTATAAATTTTTGATACATTGAAAGAAGCATTGCCGCGAAATCTTCGGCGTCGTCTCCGCCCGCGCCAGCTACTATAGAGAGGACCGCCCCACCTTTGTCGTATGCTTCGTCCCCCTCGGCCTCAACCTTCAAATCCTGCAACTCTTTTATAAGCATTTGTGCCTTGTTTTTATCACTCCAAAAATCCGGAGCGAGCATGGCTGCCTCTATCTCCTCAATGTGTTTTTGAATTGCTTCCTTTTCCATTATTTGTATTGCATGACGTAAATCAGACTTACGTCATACTACTTGGAGCCGAAGGGCAGGATCGAACTGCCGACCCCGTCTTTACGAAAGACGTGCTCTGCCAACTGAGCTACTTCGGCGCTATCACATTTTACTCTACCAAAGCCGACGCTCTGGTCGGCTCTCCGACTGCTCTGCGCGTCGGGGCTGAGCTACTCTGGCAATGCAATTCCTAAACTATCATAATTGTGCGCTTTGAGCGAGACGGCTCCTTTCTAGCGCTCGTTTACTTACCGCCCTGTTTTTTCTACCCTTCCCCCTATTTAGTGCTGCATAGGTTGGACTGAGAGAATCACAATTGGGACAAATTAAGCGCAGGTTAGATTCTGTGTTGTTACGCCAATTTCCATCAATATGATCTGCGACCAGAGGCACTTTCCCCGTTTTAGTATTAATTTGGTTCCAGCCGCAAAGACAACACTTATTTTCAAACTTACGGCGTAAATATTTCTTAATTGGATTCAACACTACTCCAGTTGACCGCAGGCCACTTTCTTTCCCAGCAAGCCAGAGCTTGATATAAGCCTGGTGCTGATATTCGTGTTGGCATATATTACTGCAGTATTTATATCCTACCCTCGCCACTTCAGCGCCGCAGACCAAACATACCGACCGAGCTTTTTTGGGCATAGACATACCTACCCATTCTACTATCGAAACTACGACCAATAAGCGAACTGTCCACAGGTCGTAGTTTTAATTTTACCTGCTAGTAGAAGACCAGAACCGGACAATAAAAGAGGCCGCACAGTATATATGCGGCCTCGAAATTACGCTTCGACACTCTTCCTTTTCAGTAGGGCCGGGTCAATCATGCCTTCCCAAGGCACCAGGTTGTAACTTGTGCAGACGTACACACTTCCCTGGCGCTCATATACGGTTACTGACCCATTCTTGAGCCCTTCCCACGAATGCCAGTCTGCGACGCTCGCCCCCGTGAGCACGCGGCGAAAGCAGCGCCCGGCTATACCGTGGCCCGAAATGTACACGGTGTCGTCTGAGCCACCCAAGACTCCCGAAGTCAGAAGTTCGGTATGTCGCCGCTCGACTCCGATACACGATTCGCCACCCGACGCTTCATAGGCGTAGTAGCCAGCGGCTTTGTGACGCTCTTCTTCGCCTGGATGCATCTGCAGAACGTCTGCTCGCGGGTGCGTATGCCACACGCCCATGTTTCGCTCGTCTAGAAGTGCGCTCACACGCAACATGCTTTCGAAACCTGCTACTATCGGCATCAAGCGTGTGCGCAAATAGGTCGAGCAAAATACTGCGTTGATGACAGGAAATTCGTGTCGCAAATATGCTGCCGTGATTTTGCACTGCAGTTCGCCCAAGGCAGTGAGCGGAGAATCGCGGTTTACTATTCCTTTTCGCAGTGCACTTTCATAATCGACGTTGTGGGCACACTCTGGATGCCGCGTATATACGATGCGCTTCGGCATGTTGCCTCGCATGTCTTTTCCTTTCACTACTACTAGTTTTGGTTATAGCACATGGCGCAAATAGCGCTACTGTGCGATTTTTTGAGTAGAAAAAATGTAAACCCCACACCATGTGTACATGGTGTGGGGCTTTTGATCACTGGCAATTATTTCACCCATGGAGGCTCTCCTCCTACGGATCGACTCACCGCCGTGGTCTAGGGCGTTTGGACTTTCGGCGAAATAGATCAAGCGACCTTTGCTTCTGCCGGTTCGTTGAGGCCGTGGTGAGCCGTGTTGCGGTTCATGCGTTGAACGAGATAGAAGTCCATAATTGCCTCCGTCAAAGAGCGTTAAGGGTATCCTTTCTACTATTATACACTAGTATGAATATTCTGTCAAGTTTAAGTCTTGAAAAGAGGGTACAAATGAATGATATACTTACCGATATGCGCATAAGCATCGTCGGCCTACCGGGGAGCGGAAAAACTACACTCGCTGAAAGGTTGAGCAAAAAGCTTAGACTCCCCCACGTCCATATAGACCGTTTTTGGTTAGAGGCTGGTGGGCTTACCGTGAGCCGCCGCAAGGGCGGGGCTGAATACCGCCAGCAGGTGCACGCGAAGGTACGGGCAAGGGCACTCGAGGCACATATGGCAGACTCGTGGGTATCAGACGGCTTTTATACCGGGATGGTGCCTGAAATCACCGAGTGGGCAGATAGAATAATTTATTTAAAAATCCCGCTCGGCCACCGCCTCCTCAATCATGCCAAACGCATGGTGCATCCAAATGACCGGCATCCCGAGCTTAACTGGTGGTCTGAGATAATTTTTTTTTATGAAATAGTGCGCAGAGATTTTGTTACAAAGCCCAAGCTCGAGCAGTATGTTGAGACTAACAAAAACAAAGTTACTGTTTTAAAATCTTTTAAAGAGGTAGATGCGTTTGTAAATAAATTTTAATCAGTTTTTCGCATATGCGAAATTTTGACAAAATTCTCCGTGTAAGACTATTGGTGGAATTTAGCTTCTCTGAGAAAAGCCAAGTCTCTCACTTGAATAAACTTGCCTTGGTAATCCTGAATGTCTGTTTCTTTTTCCAGAGTTACTACTGCCTCGTCTAGGCTTAACCACTCGGTCACAAACCCTTCTGCAATTTCTCCTTCATCTAAATGTGGCAAGCCCTTCTCACCTGAAAGGTAGGCAATAAAACAATAGGAAAGTTGGTGGAGCTCAAACTTGTTTCGGTATTCTTCGATAACTGCGAGTTCGCGGATGTTTGTTATTTCACCTCCTATTTCTTCAAGCACTTCACGTCGAAGAGCCGCCTCTAAATCTTCCCCAACTTCCACTCCGCCACCCGGAAGTTTGTGAAAGCTGTTTTTTGTCGAATGTAGGAGCGCAATTTTCTTTTCCTGGTCAAACACGATTGCCCGACTCGCCTTTCGCTCGCGAAACTTTTCTGGCGCGGCTACAGGACTTCCTACATCTTCGTCTCGGATTGTTTTAAGGATGTTCATATCAAACGTTACTCCCACCCATATTCTGAATAAAACTTTTTGGCTTCTGCGTTTTCTATGGCGACGCGGATGTAGTCGATGATGTTTGGAGGCAAGGCGCTTAGCTTGAACCAGCTGAGGTCGTCGCATTTTTCGGGCTCCATATTTTTGATTTCGCCCTCATAGGCGCTCGCGGTCATAAAAAAGTCGATGCGCTCGTCTTCTGTCGCCTTTCGGTGCATGACGTGCACGACTTCTAAGTCTTCGGGCTTGATGGTGAGCCCAATTTCTTCTCGTATTTCCCGTGCCCCGCCTTCGCGAGCAGTCTCTCCCCCGTCCATGTGCCCAGCGGGTAAACCGTACTTACCGTCTTCAAAACCCGTGTTGGCTCGTCTAAGTAATAAAATCTTCCCGTCCCGAATGAGCAGTAAATACGCCGAGCCTACATATGGAAAGCGGTTGGTCATGTGGGTATTGTACCAAAAGAAAAAGCGGCCAATCCGAATTAAGACAAGTGTGCTTAAGATTTTGATCAGTATTATTTTACCAGCTGCCATCGATATATATTACTCAAGCCGATACTTTTAGGGACTCCTAGGGCAAATTGGAGGTTTATGATGCTTTATTAAGACAACCGTTTTTGTCAAAACTCACATCTTGCAAGTTTCAACGGCCAAGTTTGCAAATGTTTCTTGTAGTTAGTTTAATAGGTGCGAGTTTGCATCAAACCACTCGTTGGAAGTCCGTCGATGCCGTACCCATTCGTCCAGTCATTATCATAAATGGTTGATGTGGTTGTCGCATTCGGAGACCAAACAAGATTTCCCTTTACCGCTCCGGCTTGTACCATACCGTCATAGATTGCATCACCGACTAGCGAAGTCGTAATTAATGACCCGGGCTGAACATCATCTACAGTACCGCGAAGTTGGAAATAAACAGAAGAACCTGCAGGAATTACTAAAGGGTTTGTATCTGGCGTAAAGGTAAATACTGAACTTCCGACATTGTTCACGGTTGCACCAATTTGTCCGGATGGACTTTGTCCTGATTTTGGTACTGAGTAACCGGCATCATTGAAAGCAAACAGCTGCAGGTTTGAAACATGCGCCGATGTGGTAGCCACAACAAAGGCAAGCTTGTTCAAAGCAACATTACCTATCGAACTTGCAGTAACAGTAAACTGCATCATACGCCCGTCTAAAACTCCGGATGCAGAAAGTGCTCCAGGCCGTATTACTGGAAAGGACCTAAAGATACGTACTTGAGGACCGAACCCAGGTGCGATTCCGTAAATTTGGGCTCCCGACGAAACACCGCTTGCCATCGCTAATGTGGGACCTATTTGTACCAAGTCTCCTTCTACACCAGGCTGCGCTGTCCCTATGCGAGAAAAGTCTGCCTTAATGGTAAATACTTTGTCAGAATCTTTTGGAATAATTATTGGGGTGGGAAAAGTTATGTTTGCCGCAGGGTTAACGAACACGGTGGTACCCACCAAGGTAGAACCATCATAAAGATACACTTTTTGTACGTCCGAAGAAGTCGCGTAACCGACTAGAACAAGCCCGAGTTCTTTCATGGCGACCGCTTCATTAGAGGCGTGAAATATGTACTTACCCATTGAAACACCCGTAGTGCCGCCTGCCGCAATTTGATAT
>JAYUDS010000033.1:0-5549 GCA_043739595.1 Candidatus Adlerbacteria bacterium
CCGAAGACCAGGCATTCCTTAACTACCTAATAGCCACTTGCCGCACAACGGCTGAGCGCTTTGGGTATGTTGAGTACCACGCGTCAATTCTTGAACCAGCTGAATTGTATAAAGCAAAAGCTGCCGAGAATGAAGAAATCATCAATGAACAAACATATACCTTTACCGATCGCGGAGGTCGTGAAGTAACTTTGCGTCCTGAAATGACCCCAACTGTTGCTCGTTTAGTGGCTGGCCGTCGCCGAGACTTAGGTTTCCCACTGCGCCTTTTTTCGATACCTAACCTCTTTCGCTATGAACGCCCCCAGCGTGGCCGTTTGCGTGAGCACTGGCAGCTCAACGTAGACCTGTTCGGCACGTCGTCTCTTGCCGGTGACGCTGAGATCATTTCTGTGTCCCACAGTCTTTTGTTGGGCTTTGGCGCAAAAGAAGAAGACTTCGTCATTAAGGTTGGGAGCCGTGCTTTTTTGAACCGTCTCATGGACGAGTGCGGTTTGGAAGCCGAGGCGAGAAACAAGTTTTTGTATCTACTGGACCGACGAGCGAAAATGTCGAAAGAAGAGTTTGAAACGGCGCTTAGTGAGTTTACTGTACCTATCGAAAAACTCTCCAGCGATGTAGTGCCAGAAGATGTCGCGGCAGTGTTGCAATACCTCGCAGATTCGGGCATACACAACGCACGTTTTGATACCAGCATCGTGCGAGGCTTTAGTTACTACACCGGCGTCGTGTTTGAGGTGTTTGACACCCACTCCGACAACAATCGTTCGCTGTTTGGAGGTGGGCGCTATGACAATCTGCTTGAACTTTTTGATGACGAAAAAGTGTCGGGCGTCGGTTTTGGTATGGGCGATGTGACTATTCGGGACTTTCTTTCGGTGCGGAACTTGCTGCCGCACTTTGTGCCGCCAACCCATGTGTATATTGCCGTATCCAACACCTCAATGGTAAAAAAAGCACTGGAGCTGGGGTCGATGTTACGACTAGCCATGGTTAATGTCAGTGTAGACTTTGGCGATAAAAAACTTTCTGACCAGATTAAAGCGGCGTCTAAACACAAAATCCCCTATTTAGTAGTGGTGGGCGAAGATGAGGTGACGTCAGGCAATTACAAAGTGCGAGACTTGAAATCTGGTGAAGAAAAAACGTTGCCATCGTCGGAGCTCGCACAATTCTTTATTAAACTTCCCCAATGAGACGTGTTGTGTTTGACATAGAGACCCGAGGGGCCAGTTTTGGCAGCCCGGACTTTACCAACCAGGAGATGACTATTGTTTCTATCCACGACTCCGAAACTAACTCGTATTCAAGCTATTTTAAGGACGAGCTCCCGAAACTGTGGGGGATTTTAGAGCGAGCCGACATACTTATTGGCTACAATTCCGATCATTTTGATATTCCTATTTTAAATAAATACTATCCCGGGGACCTCACGAAAATAAAAAGCATCGATCTGCTCAAGGAGGTACGCGCAGTGCTTGGACGCCGGCTCAAGCTCGACAACATCGCCGAAGCAACTCTGGGCCGAGGTAAAATAGCACATGGCCTCGACGCGGTAAAGTGGTTCGAGGAAGGAAAACTCGACTTGCTTCAACAATATTGCGAGGACGATGTGAAGGTAACCAAAGAGATCTATGAGTATGCACAAAAAAATAAGTCGCTAAAGTACAAAGACTTCGACGGTGTCCGCGAGGTAAAACTAGACCCGTCAGGCTGGGAAGAAGTGACTGACGCTGCAGCTATAAACCACACATTACCTTTTTAAAAAAAAATAGAGCCCGGATCTTTCGATCCAGACTCTGAGTTTGTGCAGGGGTAGTTATTATCCCTTTTTGCCCTTCGACTTCTTGTTGCCGTTAGAGGTTGTCGTAGCCAGGCTATTGCCCTTGGGCTGCTGCTCGGTATGTCGCTTGTTGCGGTTCTCCTGCCGGTTAGCTTCGCGTTTTGCCCGGTCCTTCGCGCGAAGTGCCTTCTCGCTCGCCGAAACGAGCGTGGAGACCGCTTCAATGTTCCCGAAGGATTCGTTGCTAGAGGTTTTTTTCGACCTGGCCGCTTCGTAGGTATTGTTGAAGACCAGGGCATGTGCCAACGATTGGGCCACTGCCTTCAGAACGTGCTCCTTGACGGATAAGCGAATCTCGCCCGCTTCAGCGAAGGTCTTCAGCAGTCCGAAGACCTTTTCGAAGACAGCAGCCGACCGTTTGCCGCCAACCGCCAGAACTGCGGCCAGTTGGTGAAGAGCATAGTCTGACCGCTTTGCCTTGCCATCGCAAACCAGCTTGGTGGCATCCGAGAGCTTACGCATTGCATCGTCGATGCGGACTTGCGCCTGCTCTTCGATACTGAGCCGCACGGACTTGAGGGTGGAATTAACGCAAACGACCCGCTTGACGCTGCCATCGACGTAGAACACGTCGACATAGTCGCCCTCCTTGTTGAGACAGAGCAGCTCCTCGTTTCCGTGATAAGCAACCACCGCGCCGGTGTGATGGGTCCCCGCAAAGAAACGCTCCTTGTAGGTAACCTTGTAGGTAACCGTAGGGTCCGAGAGAAGTGATGTATCGACATGAAGATAGCACTTAGTGCTTCCCTCCGGCCGTACCAGGAAGCCAATGGGCTTCTTGCCGTCGCGCTCTAGGTACTCAACCTCAAGCCGCCGAACCAGTCCCATGTCGCCCATGGGGCGATAGAGGCAACCCCTCACCTTATGACGGAGAATGAAGTACTCCCCGACCAAGAGTGCGGGCGCGTTACCCGTCAGCGGGTGACGAAGGGAAATGCTCATCCCTTCCGATACTTTGCCGGTGCCGTTCATATAGAACGCATTCGCGGGCTGACTGTCATCAGCCAACAAAAGTGGTTCCACGGCTTCTTTGCCGCGGTTGTTAAAGGACGAACCCTCGAAGAGACGCTGGGACGAAGCCATGCCACATTTCCTATCAAACAACAACCGGGCAATATGCCAGATTTACCAAAATGTATTATATACCATTAAAATTATTTGTCAAGTATCTTCGTTTGCCTCTTTTAGAGCCTTATTCCTTGCCTATTTGGACTGGAGTTTATAAAATCATTAGTACTAACCATTAACTTATATTATGAAAAGCCAATACGTACTCCCCCTGACAATCGTGGTAGCTGGTGCTCTGATCGCAGCTTCAGTGTTTTTAGTCGGCAAAGGGAACAACGCTAGCCCAGCAGGGCCTGCAGGTTCACAAAAAGTGAACGCTCGTGAGTACACTTCAGGAACAGACCATATCTTGGGCAACCCAAACGCGCCGGTCAAAGTGGTCGAATATGCTGACCTCGAGTGCCCGTTCTGCAAAACGTTTAATACAACCATGCACCAAGTGATGGACTATTACGCCACGAACGGCAAAGTCGCTTGGGTGTATCGCCCTTTTCCTCTTACTCAAATTCACTCCAAAGCCGCGAAGGAAGCTGAGGCTGCCGAATGTGCAGCTGACCAAGGCGGAGATACGGCATTCTTCAGATATATTGACCAAATCTACGCAGTGACTCCAAGCGAAAACAATCTGGACCCGGCGCAACTTCCCATAATCGCGCAAAAGATTGGTCTTAATGTAGACACTTTTAAACAGTGTTTGAGCAGCGGTAAAAACACAGCGAAAGTCCAAGCAAGCTACAACGAAGCAATTTCCGCAGGCGGCCAAGGTACACCGTTTGTACTCGTTATGGTTGGCAAGGATGCTGTTGCACTGCAAGGCGCACAGCCATACGACTCGATGCGCGCAGCAATTGACGCAGTGCTGGCCACTATCCCAGGAGGTGCCGGAACAAGCACTGCCCCTACGCCAACACCAACCCAGTAGCAGTCCTTACTTAGTTTTTTTGAGAAGCCTCTTCATTTTTGGAGAGGCTTTTCTTTTGGAAGGCAAGAAGTCCCTCAGTTTGCAGTAGTCGCAATCTTTCTCGTCGCATCGTTTGTCCCAAAAAGAGAGATTGTATATCTCTTCTGCTACCGTCTCAACTGTTTTTCTCAGCTCAGCAACTTCAGACTCGTCTATGATAAATCGCTCTTGGTGGAAACGACCTTTCTGGTCGGGCTCAACAAAGTCTATGACGCCTTCCTGCATGCGCCATTTACCCCGCTCATATAAACTGAGTAGCAGATAGTAAAAATTGAGCTGGCGCTTGTACTCGCCAAGGCTCGACTTGGTGGTTCCTTCAATGTCGCCGCGGGTTTTAGGCTTCCCTGTTTTGTAGTCAAAGACTACAACTTTGCTCCCCTCGCCAAATTCAACGCGGTCGAGTATGCCGCGCACTGGTATTGAAGGTAAGCCAGGCAGCTGGTACACCGCGTTTATCTTAAATTCTGAAAGCGTCTGCGTTCCCCAAGTCTCTTTGTAGCGCTCGTAGTAAGAGTCAAGTATTTTAGCGCCTTTTTGTGTCGCTTCTTCGAGGTCAAACTCTGAGAAAGGCTCGCGTTCTGCGGCTAAGCGAAACCGCTCAACAAATTCTGGTTTAGTGAGTGTTTGCCCGCGGTCGACACTTTCGTACAGCTCGCGCAGCGCCCGATGTATGGCGTTGCCAAAGAGTGCATATTTGTCTGGAGCTTTAGGGATGCGAAGTAAGTTGCCATAAAAATAATTCCACGGACAACGAAGGTAATTGTTAAGAGCAGTGACTGACAGCCCTTGTTCGGCAAAAAGTTCGTTCAAAAACAGCTTGTCTTTTACCGAGTGTTCAGCGGGGTGTCGTGGCATGATTTCTGCCGTCGGAGAAATAGAAGTCTCAAACGCGGCGGTGTCTTCGCTATGCACATGCACGGCAATTTCTTCTACGTATTGCGACGGGAGCGCTGGACTGCCGTCCTGCTTAGTGCCTGCAAACGTGAGCGTGACTAGGCCGCGTGCTCGGGTGAGCGCAACGTAAAATAGGCGACGATCGTCCCCTTCTGACTCTGCTTCATCGCGGGGTTTGTTGAATGGCAAATAAAAGTGCGTGCGACTGCCGCGGCTTTGCCAGTGGCCGTCCTGGAGACCAAGCACGTAGACGCGGTCAAACTCCAAACCCTTGGACCGATGCGCGGTCATTAAGCGTACTCGCTCAGGCGAGAGGATCTCTGAGTCCTTACGCACCGACACTTGGTGCCGCTCCAGCAGTGCGACATATTCAACCAAGTCGGCCAACGTGTAGGCATGGTGTGCCGTTATAGCTTCTTTAAACGTGTCGACCAGGCCATTGAGCTTGGCCAGCGTTTCGACCGCTGACGGCAGCGACAGCACGTGGGACACAAAGCCCGATTCGTCGAGCATGTGTTCAAGCGCCTCCAGAGCCGGCCGGTTGCGCGCAAGCGTTGCAAATGAAGTAAGCAGCGAAAAGAGTTTTCGCAGTTCAGCAGGTTTAGTCACCCCGGCTCGTCTTAAATGGGGCACTGAAGACAAAATATCGCTGAGCTGCAGCTTTTCGCGCACTCGATAGCGCGCGAGCTTGTACACGTTCAGCGGTTCGACCTTAAGAAAATCCATATGCAAGAGCGCAAACAAAAGGGGCTCGTCGCCGAAACGCGACACCGCGCGCATAAA
>JAYUDS010000034.1:0-13370 GCA_043739595.1 Candidatus Adlerbacteria bacterium
CGCCGTGGATAACCGCGCCATCCACGGTAAAATATAAGTTCCATGGCACACCAGGAAGGTCATACGGTTGATCGCTGAGCCCAGGAATAGGCCCCTGCATGTAGCGGCTCGGCGTCATTCTGTACACCTTATAGGTGCCAAGCGGGGTCGGTGTGAGCTCGAGCCCGGTTGAAATTAAAATTTCCATATACAATATATCGCCGTCGTATGCGGTGAGCGTCTGTTTGGAGCGGCTGACAATAATGTGTTTGGTCGTAGTCGCATTGCGGGAGCTCAGCTCATGTGCGCCGTCGTCATAGAAAAATTGAACAAGGTTAGACGCAACATACCAGTCGCTCGTGATGCGCTCAGGGTAGCGTACTTTATGGTCGGGCTTAATTTTATACCAACTGCGCCCAGTTTTGTCGGTAACCGTTGCAGACACTTCAAGCACGATGCCGGTGCGAAGCTTCAGCACTACAGGGTACTCTTCGTCAGGCCCCGAGCGCATATTGACGCATGGACCACCGTTATAATATGGCCCGCAACTGTCTATCACTTCGATGTAATTATTATCATGCAACGGCGGAGAGACAGGGTCGATTATCTGAGTGCTGGGGACCGGGATCGTGGACCAGATGATAGCAGCAGGAAGGGTCGGCGCCTGCACAACGCCCACCAGCGTGAAGTCGAGGCCGAGCAGCGCGAGGGCGATAAAAATGCCATAGAAAGCGGTCAAGTGCACTCTGTCTTTATGAAGCAGATGGTCAAGATGTTTTCGCATAGTCTTTATATTTATACCACATAATTAAAGATTTGTCATCTTGCTACGCAGGAAATGGTTGCCATGGCAGTATGTGCGTAACTAATATTCAACAACCCACTTGTGGAAGCTTACTGGGAGTGTACTCTAACTAAGACAAACATGGAGAATTCACATACTAGTAATCCTACCGGAGCTCAGTTTTCCTCATTCATTACTGAGGCACCATTTTTTTACCAGTATGCGAAGTCAAACCCAAACCCTATTTTGATAACTAATAGCAGTAGTGAAATACAATATGTAAATACGGCTTGGGAGCATTTGACCGGATATACCAGCGGTGAGGTGCTAGGTAAAAATCCACGTTTTATGAGTAGCGGCAAAACACCTCCCGAACTTTACAAAGTAGTCTTGAAAAATCTAAGAGAAGGTAGGTCGTTTGAAAGCGAGGATTTTATAGACCGCAAAAAAGACGGGTCAGAATTTTCGATTCGCTCAACCTTTTTCCCCGTACAAACACGCAAGACCATAACCTACTTTGTTCAGGTTCTGCAGGATATATCAGAAAGAAGAGAGATAGAAAAACAAAAAGATTCATTTATTAGCAGCGCCTCGCATGAACTGCGTACGCCCCTCTCTGTCATAATGATATCTCTAGACCTTCTTACATACGAGTTAGGTTCGGCACCGAACACAACGCTAAATATTCTTAAAACATTGCAGGAAGAAACCGGTAGGTTGGCAACGCTCCTCAATGACCTGTTGGATGTAAGCACTATGCAATCAGGCAAACTACATATGCAAAAGGAAGAGCACGATTTAGGACCGTTGTTACATAGAATAGTTGGCGAACTTCGTACAACCTTTAAAAGCCACTCTCTTACTTTTGAAGAAACTGGGGATGTACGGTCAAAAGTTTACTACAATGAAGCTCGTATTGCACAGGTCCTTACTAACCTGATTTCAAATGCGGTCAAATATTCTCCTCAAGCAGATAAAGTTTTTATTCACCTAGATGCGCAGACCGATGAAGTGGTGGTACGCATACAAGATTTTGGCATAGGAGTTGGAGAAGATGAGCGGTTAGAAATATTTAATGTGTTTTATCGCGCGAAAAACAGAGGCCATATCGAGGGTACCGGGCTTGGACTTTTTATTACGGCGCAGATTATTGCAGCTCACCAAGGTCGCTTGTGGATGACAAGTGAACTAGGCAAAGGCTCCATATTTTACTTTTCACTCCCTTTACTGAAAACCAGTTCTTGCTAGGAGCGTCACGTCAGGTACTCTATTTTATCTTCTTATGCGTTCTTGCTACTCTTTTGTTGCTTTGGCTAACCCCCCAAGAAAAAGTAATTTCTACCGCGGCGCAAAATCCCAACTCGGCCAGCGTAATTTAAGCAGGGCCGATTAACTTGTATCCGAATCGTCAACTGACTCCCTGTAGCCCGAGCCAGCCGAACCACGACCGGGCTTTCATGAAAAAGACGTCTGAGAATTATCTCCACATGCAAGTGTGTAACGGGAGTTTGCTACTCGTTGAAGCTCAGGAGAAAATCTCGACCGACTGGTATGCAGTGTATTTAAAATTGCGCGGTAGAGTTACGTACCGTTAAAAATAATAGCCACTGGAGCGGCTTGCGACGCTCAGTGGCTTTTTAAACGCATGCATTTTTTCTTGCACAAGAGGTATATTTTTTCGCTAATCCCACATACGGCAAACCCGACGATTATAGTGAAAATGCATAGTGTGCTCCAGATCATACAAAAGAAAATGTGCATGCGAGTAAGGAGCGAATCCTTATGGCCGGCGTTGACACCCTTCACGGCAAGCCCTTTCTTCTAAACTAGACATAGTTTAACACATTAATAAAAAGCAATACTATATTTACACATAAAAAAACCGGCCTCAACTCTGAGACCGGTGACAGCACTACGAGGTTCTTTTAGCCATGCAATTTTTTGAATTCGTGCATGACGCCAATGAGTCTGTGCACTCCCGAAAATGGCATGACGTTGTACAGCGATGCCCGAATATACGGCCCGAGATATGCGTGCGCGCCTATGTGGCCATTAAGCCCGACGAGCCCTGCCTTCTCGCAATAGGCAAGAAATGCAGTGTGCAGGTTAGTGTCACGAAGCTGGAACGTTACATTCATTTTGCTTCGCGATTCGTGCTCGGCTACACCGAGATAGAAACTGCCCGACTCGTCTAGTATTCGGTACAGCTGGCTGGCCCGCATTTCGGCGCGTTGCTGCATAGCTTGAATTCCGCCGTGCGCTTCTATCCACTGCAACGTAAGATAAACGCTATACAGCGGCCCGGTAGAGACAGTGTTACGTAGGCCACCTTTTTCTTTGATCTGCTCCTTATAGCTAAGCGGCTCTGGCAGAAGTGGGTGTCCCGCCTGGACAAGGTCGTCCCGAACGATAATGAGCACCAAGGTACCCGATAGCCCGAACTGTTTTTGCGTCCCGGCATACACGATACCGAAACGGTCAAACGGTATAGGGCGCGACATGATCTCTGACGTCATATCGGCTACAACAACCAAACCATCGCGTTTGGGTATGCCCGACAAATTTTGCATCTGCGTACCATTGACCGTTTCGTTGGTCACCACATGCAGATAGTCGAGTCGCTGTGCACCAATTTCAAAGCGCGGATATACACGATAGTTTTGCTTGGCCGTCGAAGCTATTTTGCGAATACCGCAAACACCTCCACTATAAAGACGCTCACTCAACTGGTACGCTTCATGGCCCCAATGACCTGAGTCGACATACCCGGCCATGGGTCGAAACTTACCGTTGTGCACAATATTCAGCGCCCATGCGGTAAACTGCGTGGTCGCTCCACCCGGCACAAACAGCACTGAATAGCCGGCCGGCACGTCAAGCAGTTTCTTGACGAGCGCGATCGTGTCGTCCACCATTGCTTCAAACTTTTCGTCGCGATGGTTGATAGACGACAGGGGTTTAGTAGTACCCGGGAAAGCCTTTTCAGCTTCAACTAACAAAGCGAGAACTTCCGGGGCTACCATAGCCGGTCCGGCGCCAAAGTTATATTCCATCTGTGGGTCCTCCTTACAGCACTTGCAATTTTGCTTGCTTGATTATGGGGTGGCATTGTTGGAACCGAGTACTTGCCAAAGTGATATGACACATTGGCACATCGACCAGGTACACACCGTCACTGCACGCTACACATTGGAGCGTAGCGTCATGTATCGAGGACACTACATTTTCAACCTGCTCTTGGGTTACCCCCGGATATACTGTCACGGCAAACGTTTGTGTATCGGACATTTTAATTCCTTTCTTGAGCCTACATCCGCATTACTTGTACGATATACAGGCAAGCGTGTCAATTGTAGGAACATTGTGGACATCTTTTACACCTTGCGGAGCAATCACTTTAATGAGCGTTTGTATGCTACTTTGTGCGTTGTGTTAGTCCAGTGGGTATCCGGGGAACCAGTCCTGCTTTATGTTTTCTTTTTTAATACCGGCTTGTAACAGCTCGGTGCCAAGGCTTTCGACCAGGGGTTCCGGTCCCGAAATATAGTAGAGAGGTTTTTGTAAATCTGGAACTAACGCTTGGATTTTTTGTATAGTAATTCGCTCAGGCGCAGTCACATATATAATACGCAAATTTGGATTATTGGACGCCAAGGACTCGAACTCATCCTTATATGGGATGTTGGCGTCACGGTTCGCCCACAAAAGTGTAACAGTGAGCTGTACCTTGGCATATGCTAATTCTTTCAAAATAGAGCGGAATGGAGTTATACCAATACCTCCGGCAATAAATATATATTCCCGACTAGTGTCTTCAACTATGAAGTCCCCGTCTATATCTGAAATCTCAAGTATGTCGTGGACTTTAAGAGCTTTAAGCGCTTCTTTAAAAGTGCTTCCCCTTTCGTGGGCGAGACGCGTCGTTATCATAACGCGGCCTTCACATGGCGCGGACGCAACAGTAAACCATCGGTCAGAGCCGCGGTCGTCGGTCGGTTCGTGATGAAGCACATAGTGTAAAAACTGCCCAGCTTTCCACGTTAGCTTTTCTTGCGGCGCAAATATAAACGATTCTATATCTGGTGTTTCGTTCCTTCTTTCAATAAGTGTTAGTCGCATAGGGGTTACTGAACAGCTTTAATAATAGTACGAATCAATTCGTCTTCCACATTTGGCTTAAAGTATATAACACTCCCCTCTCGCTCTGGTACGAGGAGTTTTGTTATTTCAAGAATTTTCAGATGTTGGGACGCAAGCGACATAGATATCCCGAGCGTCCTTGAGATGTCGCTGACGCAGAGCCGCATTAATCATTAAAGCACATACTCTATTACCCGGTTGTAAAGCCATCACATATATAAGGGGGTATGCAGAGTGGTCCAGCTAGACAACTAAGCAAATACGATCTCGCATAAGTACAGACTGAATTCTCATAACATACTTGAGAAAAATTTCTAATTGCGCATTTTGGTCTTAACTGTCATCAATATGTACAAGGAGTAGAAAAATACTTTTTACCTCCTTGCCCCTTTTTTTACACGCTTCGTCACACTATTTTTAGAAACTTCGGGCTTCACTGGCAAGGAAAAACCAAATGTGGAACCTTTACCAATATTGCTTGTGACCCACACAGTACCACCTTGTTTTTTAATTATTTCTGAAGAAATATACAAACCCAATCCTAAACTTGAATAGTTTTTTTGATGATCTAATTCTTCTACTCGATAGTATCGCTCAAACACCTTCTCTTGTTTTTTCCTTGAAATGCCAATGCCAAAATCTTGGACCAGCAAAGTTACTTTTTGTGTATCTTTTAAAGTAGTTATTATAATTTTTTTATTGTGTGGAGAATATTTAATTGCATTAGAAATAAAATTAGTTATCACTTGACCAACGCGATTGCGGTCCCCGAACACAAAGCTTGTTGTAGAAAATTTTTGGATAATCGTATGTACCGCTGTCGTTAGTTGTGCAGCTTCAACTATCTCTTCAACTAACATAGTAAAATCAAACGTTTCCTCACGAAGTTGCAGCTTTCCATTTTCCATGTTGGTTACATCAAGCAAATCATCAATCAAATTTACAAGTTTATCTAACTGCGTATCCAATTTATTCATTAGTGCAGATGAAACTACATCTTGCGATTTCTTTAATCGTACACCAAGGGTCTGTGCATATAGCTTAATACTGGTGACAGGAGTTTTAAGCTCGTGTGAGGCTATAGCTATAAAATCATCTTTTTGTTGCTCTACTGTTTTTTCATCTGTTACTTCTATACTTATTCCGTCAAAGCGAACCGGTTGATTTTTGTTATCATACGTAGGACGTCCCATCGATCGTATCCACTTATATTGTTGCGTGTTTTGATTAACCGTACGATATTCTATATCGTACAAAGTATTATTTTTGATTGATTTTTCTATTGCCACTTTAGTACGATATCGGTCATTAGGATGAATTTGTTTGTAAAACATATCCATGGTTACTTGCTCGTGTGGGTAAAGCCAAAAATGATCTTTAACTTTATTGTCCCACACCAAATTGTCAAAAGGTAAATCACAATACCAAATACCCAGCTTGGTTGCTTGAAGCATAATACTTTGCCTTTCTAATATTTTTGAAAGTGATTCTTTGCTTTTTCGAAGCACCTCTTCTCTTTCTATACGTTCTGTATCATCAATTTGAAGTCCTATAAAATGAGTTACAATACCTTTTTTATTTTTAACTGGAGACAATATAAGGTCATTCCAAAAAGGTTTACCATTTTTTCGATAATTATAAATTTGGACTCGAATATGTTGTCTTTTCGCTACCGCAATCCGAAGCTTTTGAACAGTCTTTTGGTCGGTGTCTGGACCTTGCAAAAAACGGCAGTTGTGGCCTATAACTTCCTTTTTGCTATAACCAGTTAGGTCGAGAAATGACTGGTTTGCATAAATAACAGGGTTATCGAGCTGGAGACAGTCAGTTATAGTAACCGGTCCCCGACTCTCACCCAAAGCTTGCCATACCATAAAAAGCTCATCTTCTACTAACTGAACTTTTTTTTCAGTTGGTTTATTTTTTATCATAATAGCTTTACGTTTTATAACCTTGTAGTCATTTTTAAAATCTACACTCTGAAGACATACTTTAAACCCGTGAGCAAAAGTCGCTACTTGAGTTAAAAACAAATGAGTTTGAAATTAATGCTTTTTTAGCGCTACTGCAGTAATTTTTGATTCGTGTTATGTAATCCACTTACGTATCTTGCAGAGGATTAAGTGGAGTATACACTAACTGAATAAAACGTGAGGCACTCATACTATATTCATTCTTGTTTTTTGTATACAACTAAAAACGCCCTATATGAAGGCGGTTTTCGTTGTAAAACTATTTTACTAATTTCAATTGAGCTGATTCAATTAAATTTAAATCTCAGTTGGCTCATTGATTACAAGAACCAAGGCTTTAATTAATTAGTTCTTCTTTAAGAAATCCAGAAGTGCAGTGTTGAACTCGTCAGTATGACTAACGTTGACTCCGTGTGGACCGCCAGATATCACATGGAGTTGGCTATGCGGTATCGCTTCATGTGTACGTTTGCCGGATCCTTCAAATGGCACGATGCCATCAAACTCTCCATGAATGACGAGGGTGGGTACCGTTACTTTCGTGAGGTCATGGCGAAAGTCAGTGGTACCAAACGACTTCATAGCCTCAAGCGAAGCATGCTTGTCAGCTTGTTTGCATAAGGCCAGCGCTTCTTGCCGCTCCGTTTCACTCACTAAAAGTTTGCCGTCGGCATTGGCTGAAAAGAAATCTTTTGTAAATTGATCATAAAACGAATCCGTATCCTCAGTAAGTTTTGCGGTCATTTCATCTGCTTTGGTTTGCTCGAGCGGACCATCAGGATTGTTATCTGTTTTTATCATCATCGGCGTTACCGCAGAGGCAAAAACAACGCTCTTCAATCGCTCTTCCCCGTGTTTAGCGATATAGCGTGCTACTTCTCCTCCGCCCATCGAAAAGCCAACCAGCGTCACTTCCTTCAGATCCAATTCTTCTATCAATCCCGCTAGATCGTCTGAAAAATCATCATAGCTGTATCCTGATGCCGGCTTATCACTTTGTCCAAATCCTCGACGGTCATAGGCAACAACGCGATAACCTGCTGAAGTTAAGCTTGAGATCTGTTTTCCCCACGATTTAGAGGAGAGAGGCCAACCATGAATTAAAATTACCGGTCGTCCATTACCCCCACTATCCTCAACATGTACGTGCACATCTTTGAGACCGAGCATCCTTGTGTTCACAGTTATATTATTAGGCATATAGGAATTTATAACCTAATTTGCGTATGTTTTTGGTGAAGCGGTACGATATTTTTTAAAGTCTTCAAAACAATGAAATTATATAAAAACTTTTTGTCCCTTGTGGAGCTCCCCGTTTGCCCAAGGAGTTAAACACTAAACAAGAACGGTGCCTGTCCCGGATTCTCGGGTGAACTGCTGAGTTTTACACTACCAAGTCTTTTGCAAACAAAATTGTCGTTCTCCAGCCTTTACCGTTCTCTTTAGGGCAACTCTGTATCTCCCCATGAATTTGTCGAACCAGTGACTGCACTAACTTAGTTCCCACCCCACTCTCACGTTGCTCTGCAAGATTTTTAGAAAGACCAACACCATCATCAGAAATAGAAAGTGCATACAGTGTATCGATAGCAGTAAAGCTGACGTCGATTCTGCCCGATCGATTGTCTGGGAAGGCATGCTTTGCGGAATTTGTAACTAGTTCATTAACGATAAGGCCGAGTAGAGTAATGACTGTTGAGGGAAGCTTTGCGGATTCTCCCTCAACCACAAGTTGATAGTTACGACTGTCCAATGAAAGTGAGTTTGATATGTCTTCACAAAGTTCATTAAGATATTTTTTTATATCCATCTCTTCTTTATGACCACTTTGCGACAATCGGTGATGCACTCTGCCTATCCGAGCCACTCGCTCCGCTGAAGCATGTAAATGGTTTGTAACTTCTGGATTAGTATGCAAACCCTCGAGCGCAAGAAAGTTAGAAATAAACTGTAAGCTGTTGCCTATGCGATGGTTGATCTCCCTCAGCAGGTCGTCCTTCGCGGCAAGAGCGTTTCGAGCAGAGAGACGAAGTTCCAGTTGGTCCATAACAACACTTGCAAGATCTTTCAGGTCCTCTATCTGCTGCGCCGTCACCTCTCTCGGCTCTTTATCTATTACACATAAGGTACCAAGATTGAATCCGTCATGCGTATGGAGCGGCACTCCAGCGTAGAATCGTAAACCGAGGTCACCTGAAACTAGAGGGTTGGTGAGTGTGCGAACATCGAGTTTTGTATCAGCAATGACATGAGGTTCATCTTTTAGAATAGCTGAGGCGCAAAGTCCGGGGTCTCTCTCGATCTCACTTACAGCAACTCCGGGGTGGGACTTAAACCAAATTCGATCATGATCCACAATGCTTATAATAGAAATGGGTACCTTAAAAAGTCGAGCAGCAATAGCGGTGATTCGATCGAATGAACCATCAGGAGGTGTGTCAAGAATTTCATATCGTCGAACGGCCGCAATTCGCAAATTCTCATCATGAATCACATCAGCAATTGTTGGGTTGTTACTTTTGGAAGATGTGTTCGAATGCATATCTGTAATATATGGTATACGCACCTGAAGTCAATTTTTTCGTAATGGTTCAATAGCTTGGACGCACATTGCAAGCCATCATCTGCATATATGGCCTACACAAAGCAAATGTAAATAAATCCATTATATATTATGACACATTATTTTAATATATAACGGACTTATCCCCAATTACCAATTACTCTTATTAAAAATTTTTTAGGCGATCATTTCCCTTACTTTTTCCAACATCACTTTCATTTGAAAAGGCTTTGCTAAAAACGAATTTGCTCCGCATGCCATGGCAATTTTTTCGATGTCAGTGTTGGCTGATAAAATAATGACAGGAATATCTTTGGTCTGAATATCCGCTTTAAGATTACGGCATAGATCTCGACCGTCATATCCTGACATTAAAAGATCCAAAAATATCAAGTCAGGTAAAGGCTTCATTAAATTCTGAACACCCGTACCGTCCAAGCTGGTAGAAACGATATACCCTACATGTCCCAGGAGAAGCTTCATAACATCCAAAATCCCCTGGTTGTCATCTGCAACTAATATTGTTTTTTTTGTGGTAACTAAGGTTGCGTTAGGCATCTGCTTTCATATTTTTAACGGGTATAGTTACGGTGAAAACTGAACCCTTTCCTAGTACGCTCGTAACTTGTAAGCTACCCCCGTGTTTTTCTATCATTTCAGTTGCAATGTAAAGCCCTAAACCAAGACCAGGATACGTATCTAAGTCTTTACTTCTCACGCGATAAAACCGAGTAAAAATTCGAGCTCGTTCCTCTTCAGAAATGCCCATGCCATAGTCTTGTATACTGATAATCACGTTTTTGCCACGAAGCGTCGTTTTAAGTTTAATACGCGTCGCTCCTGGCGAATACTTAACCGCATTGGTTAGTAAATTAATAAACACTTGCCGGATACGCCCCTTATCCCCGAAGACAAGAGGAAGGACTTCAAAAGTTGAAGATATAACATGTTTTTTGGTCGTATGCTGCACTTCATTGATAGCGTCTGTGCAAAGCAGGTTGAGGTCAAAATAATTCTGGTGCAATTCTAACTTGCCTTCTTTAACGCGCGTATCATCAAACAGATCCCCTATCAAATTAGTGAGGTTATCTATTTGCTGGTCCAGCTTTAATAAAAGTTCGGCCGAATGTGTATCGCCTGCTGCCGAGAACCGAAGTTCTAATAGTTGTGCATAGCCTTTGATACTCGTGACGGGTGTGCGCAGTTCATGAGAAGCCATGCTTAAAAATTCTTCTTTGAATCGCACAATTTCTTCGAGCCGTAGTCTACTTGTTACTTGTTCAGTTACATCGTACCCAAAAAACATGAGCCCATTTGGTTTTTTATCATTATCAAAAAGCGGTTCGAACGCTAAATTCACATATTTAGTATAGGTGGTACCGCTTTTGTCCCAATCGAGTAGAACTGGGAATTCGTTCGCCTCAAAACGTTCGCCTTTTTTCGCAACGTTATGTACTATTTCCTGCATACTCGGCTCCAAGTCAGGGAGCGCAACCATAAGTGGGATACCGTCCAAAAGCCGTTCCACTCCCACCATTTGGCGGTACAGTGGGTTTGCTATTTCAAATACCAACTCAGGGCCCCGCACTACAGCAACAATAGCTGGTGCATGCATAAAAAGATTATATAAATTTTCTTTAGCGGTTTGCATGTCTTTTTGATTTTTAAGTAACTCACTTTCGACTTCTTTTCGGTTAGTAATGTCAGCAACAGTGCCTGCAAAACTCTGCATTTTTATCCCTGACTCAGTATGTTTAAAAGTGGCACGACCTTTGGCCGCTACCCAATGCGTCGAAAGATTAGGATGAATAACACGGTACTCAACATCGTAGACTACTGGATTATGCACTCGCGTTGCTGCTGTTACTGCTTTTCGAACACGTTTGCGATCGGCAGGGTGTATGTTAGCGACAGCTTCTTTTTCGTTGAGACCTTTTACGGTTGTTCCAAATATAGCTTTGAAACGGGCATCGGAGGTAAATAAATTTGTCTTCGGGTCTAAGTTCCAAACACCCAACTCGGCTGCCGTAAGGGCTTCATGTGCTCGCAGTTCTTCTAACTCGTGCACATGCTGGGCACGCAAAAGACCTTCGAGTGAATAATCTTTTTTAATTTTGTTCATATATAAGGGTGTTTTATAACAGCTGATGAGCATGTGCCGCAACAAGCTTTCGCTCTCTATGTGTAGCTGCCACCCTTTTACCTACAAAACGAATAGTTAGATAAATTGTTTCAACTCGTCCATTTAGTATACATATCAATCATGGGTTAATTATGAGTATTGCTTTACTCTTTCATTGACCACTATCTTTCATATTCCTGACTGCTACAAATGAAAAACATCACGGGCGGCGCTTTCCGGCAGCAAGCATAACGCAAGCTTTTGCGATTCTTATTGCACATTCATCCGATTGTTTGACTGATTCTATCCAACTTACAAAGTCACGGCGTTCAGTTGGCGTAAGACCACTCCACTTCGCTTTTGCCTTTGTGCTCGCGTTAAGGGCTTTGTAAAAATTCATTGGAACCAGCGCATAACAACAAGGGCGTCGCTTCCCGCTTGCTAGCCTCGAAGGGATACTCTCCGCTCGGCGTTTGCGTGTTTCGTCTTGCTTGGCGGATTCTATCCAGCTGATAAAGTCCCTGCGCGCAATTGGCGTGAGCCCGCTCCACTGTGCCGCAGCTTTAGGTGCAGCCGCGAGGGCACGGCGCAGATCTATAGGCACCTTAAGCTCTGGTTCTTTTCTAACAGACTTATGACTTATATTGCTCATGCTTTATTTTACCAAATCTTTAAGGAAATAGTGACCGTGGACCATGCGTTTTAAAAATTCAAGCATAGGGAATAACTCACAAAAATGATTTGAGGGTCCTTAAAAAACAAAACCCCATATCATGGGGTTTTGTAGTTGGGAGATATAAGGTTTTTCATCCAAGTCCCGCTTCTTCGTTTACAGCTTTAAACCAGAGAGCTCGAACGTTTGGTTTTATTTTTATATAGTAAGTTTTTATTGGTACGTTGCGGATGGTCCTATCCAGTTCGCTCCATCCCAGTAGTACCACTGCAAACTGGCGGCATCTTGACCCCAGATTTTTTTACTGGCACTGGTGTAGGTTAGTGCCGATGTACCGCCTCCGCCGGCGACCGCAACACCGTCTTTTATTACGCTTCCGGAAGACGTAAGCGTCCAGACACCGCCGGTCGAATCGGTGACCGAGCCGCCGCTCGTGGGCGTGAGGATAACCTGAGGTGGTGACGGTTTAGGCGTTACTCCAACGGTGACTGATGCAGACTTAGAGCCGCCGGCGCCCGTACAGGTGACCGAGTAGGTGGTTGTTGCGGTCGGCGACGCACTTACGGAGCCTGACGCAGCATTCCCTGTTGCAAAATTTGTACCGGTGCACGATGTCGCATTAGTTGAGCTCCACGTAAGCGTTGTTGAACTGCCAACTTTTATAGCGGTTGGATTTGCTGACAATGCGGCCGTAGGTGCTGCCACAGGAGGTTGAAGGTTCGTGGTCACTCCCACTGTCACTGACGCACTCTTGGAACCTCCGTTACCGGTGCAGTTAACGGTGTACGTTGTCGTTGCAGTCGGAGACAGCGTTTGAGAACCGGAGACTGCACCTGCGGTTGCAAAATTAGTACCCGTACAACTTGTAGCATTAGTAGAATTCCAGCTAAGCACCGTAGAGCTGCCGATTTTAATTGCTTGTGGATTTGCGGTCAAAGACACCGTCGGCATCGGATACAAGGCTTTTATACCCTGCTCCCACACGGGCGCCATTTTACCGTAGCCGGTCGCGTTGGGATGTATGCCGTCTGCTAAGTCGCTGAGCGTAAGCGCGTTATACATGTCTACGTAAGTCACGCGCGCGCCTTTTGACTGTGCGAGCGGGATGAGTTGCTGCGTGTTGAACTGGTTGATAG
>JAYUDS010000035.1:0-5521 GCA_043739595.1 Candidatus Adlerbacteria bacterium
TGCGAGAAAAATAAGAAAAAAAAAGTACCGAGCAGTTGTTTACCATGCTTGGGAAAAAAGACCCCCGACGCGCAGCCAACATTGACCGACACAACAAACGACGCATAGTGCGCGCGCTCGAGATAGTCGAAGCTCTTGGCTTGACGCCCGAGGGTGGCCCAGCATTAGAAGCCCAAGGCTCATACCATGTACTGTGGCTCGGCATCAATCTTCCTGAAAAGAAGCTTCAGGAAAATATACATACACGTCTTCTCAGCCGCATTTCCGATGGCATGGTAGAAGAGGCTATTCGTCTTCATGCCGCTGGCCTTACCTACAAACGGATGAGCGAACTAGGCCTTGAATACCGTTCACTGGCTTTACTCCTCCAGGGAAAAATTTCAAAAGAGATGTTTGTAGAGGAACTCGAGCAAGCAATCAACAACTACGCTAAGCGCCAAATTCGTTGGTTTAAAAGAAACAAAGACATCCGTTGGATAAAAAACCCGCCGGGGAGTCGAGCGGGCAGAGCCGAAGCACTCAAATTTGCCGAGCAATTCCTTACTCCATAAACAGCCGCGCAAGTCGGATGTCTTCGAAGCTATACGCGCCTTGGAGCAACCGGTGTACTGGGCTGAGAACCATCTTTCCTTCTTTTTGAAGTACTTTCTCAAGTGCTGCTTTCATCTCCTCAAATTCTTTTTTCTTCGGACGCAAGTGCGGGACATCGCGTAAGGGTTCTAACTCGCCTTCCTGTTTAAATTTCTCCAGATGGCTAATTATGGTCCCTTCAGTCATCCCACGCTTTTGAGCAAGTTCAGACAGGGTGAGACCTTGTGTTAAAAGTTCTCGGGTTTGGTCATACGTCGACACTTTTTTTTCTTTAGGATCCTTTTTAATAAAACCAGTATTCCCACCGTTGGCTTTGATAAAATTCTGATGCATGAGCGCCAACTCATCCACTGAAAGCTTTTCAAAAGACTCTTCTGCAGCATCGGATGCATCGCGAAACAACTCGTCTTGCTCCAACACCTCGGGGTGAACCTGCAGTGCTCGTTCGTTGTAGCCGAGCAGGTACAGGCCACTGAGTGTGCGCACACGCGACAATGCTACATAGCCCTGCCCGAACTCAAACGCACGCGTGAGGTCAACCAGCGCGGCATCCAAGGACATACCCTGGCTTTTGTGTACTGTAATTGCCCATGCAAGCCTAAGAGGTAGCTGGGTAATTTCTGCAAGGACTCGGTTTCCATCCTGCACTGCCCATTCTTCCGGTTCTACTTCAATGGTTCTGCCAGTATGCATTTTAACTAATGGCTGGCCGCTTATTTTTGAAAAATCTACAACCTCACCCGTCGTCCCATTGTAGTAGTCGCCTTCCATACTATTTTTAGTAAAAAGTACCTTGGCTCCTATTTTGAGTGTCAGCGTTTCAGGCGACAAGCAGTTGCGCTTAAGCGCTTCAATGAGCGGCGGAGCCCCTTTACCCCGCATCACAAACACTTTGGGGTAGCCCGGGAGTGCTTGAAGTTCTGCTTCGTTGAGCACATCGACATTTGCATTGTGCGGAAACAATTTTGTAATTTTACTGCCAGCTGCTGGCTGCACATTACGACCCTGGAGTACCGCATGCACTTCTGCCGTCACTACTCCACGTCGAAGCGCCGCAAGCGCATCTAAGAACACCCCATCGTCTTGCCGGTGCTGTTCAGTTAAATAGCAGACTAGAGGGCTCATGCGTCTCCAAACCTGAGAGCGAAATGCGAAAGGCGAGGTCTCTTCTTCTTCATATTCAATTTCCTGTGTAACATTTTGGACAAAGTTGTTTCTTTTTACCACAGGTGGTAATTGAAAAAAGTCACCAACCAGCACCACTTGTATTCCCCCAAATGGTTGAGACGACCTCCGCAAAGAACGGCATACCAGGTCAACGGAAGAGAGGGTTGACGAAGAAAGCATGGATATTTCATCAATGATGAGCACTTTGGCGTGAGACACCCTTCGCACCACTTTTTCTTTCTGTGCAATAAGATCGAGGTCGTAGTCAGTGATTGTGTCTTTGATGCCAATACCACACCATGAATGCACGGTCATGCCGCCGATATGCGTCGCCGCTATGCCTGTTGAAGCGGTGACCGACGGTTCAATACCGAGCGACTCTAGGTATGCAACATAGGTGTTTACCGTGTGTGTTTTACCACTCCCCGGTTCACCGGTTAAAAATACATTTGCGCCAGTTTTTAAAATCTCAAGAGCTTGTGCTTGCGTCATAATTTTTTGTAGACTATTTTGCTTTTTCAAGCACCCACGCGTATTTTTTCATGTCACGCTCAACTAAATAGCCCGACAATTTCATCACATCAGATGCAGAATGTGTCGCTCCCCAATACGTGGTTCGGCCAGTGGTGAACCCTGATTCCTGCAAAATCGTAACAAGTTGCGGACTGGTAAACCCAAACGGCGTGGCAAAGTGCAACACCGGATGCCCCAGATGTGTTTCGAGTGTCTTTTTACTATCGGCCACTTCACGCCTCATTTCTTCTGGGGTCAATTTGGGAAAGTATGGGTGCGATAGACTGTGCGCTCCAATAGTCATGCCAGCAGACTCAAGCACATGTACATCATCCCAGGTCATAAACCGCTTGTCCCGTCCTATAGGGTTAGTAAAGATAAAAAATGTTGCGGTGTCATTATATTTCTTAAGTATAGGAAGTGCATATTCAAACTCATTTTTCCATCCGTCATCAAACGTCAACACAACGGGTTTTGCAACAGGCGAGGTGGTTCCGGTCAATATATCTTTTTGAAGCTCATCAAGCGAAATGACTGTGTAGCCATGGCTGTGAATGTAGGCCAGCTCGGCATCCAACTCTTCGGGCGTGACGCTATACTCTGTTTGTGACTTGGTCTGTCCTCCAAAGTCTGGTCGGACACTGTGGTAAATAAGAATAGGTACGCGCACAGTGGGTTCGCTTGAGGAAGCCACAGGAGCCGGTGACCGTACCGTTGCCCTTACTTCAGACTCCAGAGACACATGTGCGGCTACATAGGGGTGCCTGCTCGCCGCGTAAATCCATCCAAAAAAGATAACGAGTAGTGACACAAAAAAAACGATATACCAGCGGCGCATACTCGCATTGTATCCTTTTTGTCGGAACAAACAAAAAAATGCGCTCGCCGAAGGGTATTTGAAATGTTATACTCGCCCGGACGGGAGGCCTCTATCTTCGGCCACGGCCTCGATATTGACCCTCGCCTATAGCTCCGGGATAGAATATGCGGTTTCCGCAACAGTTGCCAAGGTGCTTATATAACAAATACGGGCCTATAGTTCAGTGGTAGAATAGCGGTCTCCAAAACCGTTGACCGAGGTTCGAATCCTCGTGGGCCCGCCAAGAAAAGACACGCAAACGCGTGTCTTTTTCGTGGACGGGCCCAAGCGCGCAAACTGCTTTGCGTGCGTCAAGAATTCGAAAGGGTTGAGCATATCGAAGCAAGCCCGGAGGGCGAAGCGAGATGCGAAACCCCTACTGACCCTGTAAGGGGAGAATCCTACTATTTACTGCTTTTACAAAAAATGTCCCAGATTCGGGACATTTTTTTTTGTTAAAAGTTACTTTCGCGCCTCTTTGTGGACCGTTTGAGCTCGGTCCCATTTGCAAAACTTTTTGAGCTCGATCTTGCGCTCCACCAGCTTTTTATTCTTGGAGGACCAATAGTTAATACGCTTGCATTTGGAGCAGGCCAACTTTATCAGGCGATCTTGGGACATGGGCCATAATATACCCTACCGGAGCTCTGAAGTAAAGTTCAATTGTTACTGGGACAAAAGGACTGCGCCCGGGCAAAAGCTAAGCCCGAGGTTCTGTTTACTAAACTGAGCACTGGCCCAACTTGGCACCACGACCTCATATTTGAGCATACAAGCTGTTTCCTGGTCGATACCAAGCTTCCGTACAAGATCTTGCTCGGCCTCTGTCCGCGTGGTTTGGAACGGTTCTTGTAGGAGCACAATAGTAAAACGCTGGTCAACCGATGAATAATACAAACTATACATATAGTCGTTTGCGACAGGGTCCAGACCACCGGTCAAAAAGTATCGGTTGGGCACCGTAGGGTCTGTCATTGTTGTACGGTCATGCATAATATCGTGTACCACAATTCCTTTACCGGTCGCAAGCTGGAGCGACATTTTAGACGTCGGTTGCGGCTTGTTGGGGTCTGTGTCTGGTGCTGAGTATCGTGTTGCAGGATTTTTTACGTACGTTTGTCCCACAGTCACCACTTTGGTTTGGCCTGCGTATATATTTGTTTTAGGCGCTGCAACTGGCGCACTTGGCCAAAATATATATGCCAAAAAAGCCAGCGACAGTAGCCCCCCCGCCCCCGCCAGACTGACTAACAGTATCCTGTTCATTGTGCTAATTTAACTGCTCCAGGGCAAAAACTGAACCCAAGCTCCATGCCTGCATAATATTGATTTACTCGGTTAGGAACTCCGATACTATATTTCAGTGTACACATTTGATTTTGGCTAATACCGAGATGTTCCATAAGATACTGCTCTGCTTGCAGTCTATTTGCTGCAACAGGTTCTTGAAATATTGCAATACTAAAGGACGAGTCTGCCTCAAAATAATCTATGACATACGGGGGCTCAGTTGTTGCGGTCGGGTCAGGAACTCCTTCAGGAAAGTGGTATCCAAGATAATTTTGGCCTTTGTTCAAATGGTCTTTCACTGTCTCGGGATCCTGCAAAAAGTCTTTTACAACCAGAGTGCCCCCGTTTGAAATAGTAATAGTGCGGGTAGTGGTGCTTGGCGCGCCAGGCTTGCTCCCCACAGGACGACCAAACTGTTGTCCTGCGTTCCTGTCGAAGTCTTGCCCATTACTAGAGTTTTGGCCGGTAGTATTGATTGAAGTTGGTTTTGGTGTATTGATACCAAATAGATACACACCAGCCGCAATAGCTGCTATCACCGCTGTTATACCGACCAGAATAAGTAATGTTTTTTTCATAAAAAATATTTATACATTAGATAGCAGCAGTGTGGTTGGGGTCAAACGTATTTACACAAGTACTTGCGGCAGGGTTCCATTGCACTCCATTGTTATTACCCGTCCAGGGCTGATACCCGAGTTTGTTATACATCGTGACAGCTGTTACTAAATTACACGCAGCTTCGTTTTGATTCACCAGAGGTTTACAGCTGCCAGGTGCATATGCAGTCCAGTTCGTCTGTGAAATTTGGAACGTACCGCAGGGGCCAGTGCCGCTGCAACCAACAGCTTGACCACTGTTTTCTGTTTGGGCAATGCATGAAAAAGCATCCTTTGCAGGGCCCGACATATTTATACCCAAACCTTCGGCCGCTACACTTATTGCATCTGCACTGCAGTTTGAGGTTGTGCATAGTGTTGTACCGCGGGTGCCCGTACCTCCGCCTCCACCCGTCCCACCACCTCCTGTCCCTCCCCCACCGGGCCGTACGGTTGAGGGCTTGCCGAAGTCAAGCAAGTCGCTGATCTTACTGTCACGCGT
>JAYUDS010000036.1:0-5392 GCA_043739595.1 Candidatus Adlerbacteria bacterium
TCATTGGTACCGAGGTATGTCACTTCTCAAACACGACTGAAGGAGATAAGGATGCACAATATCCCGGTTATCAAGGTATGGTGTTTGCCGGCTCGACTGTCACAAAAAAAGCTGCTCGAACTCCATAACGAGCTCGTTATGGCTGCGACACAAGTAGAAGGCCTCGGAGTGAGGGGAGAAGAAGATATGGTCAATCTTTTTCCTTCTGATCGTATGACCTACGGTCTTGGGTCAGAAATTGTGGTCGAAGTCACCGGCCTCTTTGATTTTTCGAAGCTTGACGGCAGGGTTGCCGTCAGCCTGACCCTCTACCTTGGTAGGGCAGTGAAAAGCCTCTTTCCCAAGGCTGGAGTCATATGCTACTTGCCAGCTGATCCTGTGATCAACTACAACTCGGCTGAAGATCCTTTTTTCACAAAAAAATGAATTCGAACGCGGCGCGACCTTAAAATCGTGCCGCTTTTCTTTTCCTTGAAACTCCTATTACACAGGGTAACCCTGTGTAATTTCTATTTCACTACGTTGGTAAGGGACCCAGCTTTGAAAGCCAAGATGTTTTCGACCATGGTGTCTAGGACGTGTTTGATCGCTTCGATAAAGAAAAATCAACCATTGCCACCAGCAGAGTTACTAAAATACTCAAAATATACGTAATTGTTGAGTTTTGAAAAACCTGTCCAGTTATGTTTTGCATGAAGTGTATAGCTTTTTGTAAAAAACTTATTACAAATTTTAGTGTGTAAAATTGAAATTAATGGCTTTAAATAGAGCCACTTTGACATAACGATAAATCACGTAAAGACGAAATATGTTTATATTCAAAAAAACTCTGATAAGCGTATATTTCTTGTTTTACGCATAAATAACGGTACTTTAAAGAATTTAATTTTATAGTTTTTCGATGTACATTTCAAAACTAATATGACCATTATTTGTAGGGAAAAGCAGTTGGTCGTCTAGGCGACCTAGCCCTTTAAATAAGAACAAATGGGCGAACAACGGTATATCTAGTCTAAAGACGAATTGGTCTCGTTTTTGGTATGTTAAATGAAGCGTCATTACATACTTTTTGCAAATGGAAAGCAAGCTATAAAGAATCATATCTTGCTCGGATATATCAACCTGCGCGGTGGCGATCTCTACGCGTGCATTCATGTTCGCAGGTCGGAGTCCGACTACGCAACCTAGGGGTCGCATGCAAAGAACGAGCTCTATATACTCTCCTATACCTTTCTCAGTAAGGAATAGCCCAATCTCAACAACTAGCTCTAGAGCTTAAGAAGAAGGGATGTAGACTCTCTACACAAGCACTCTCATACGAGCTAAAGAAATAGTAGAGATCCTTTTCAAAGCATCAGCAACATGGGGCAACGAGGATTGCGTAAACTACATATAATATCTTCATGTAGTTACACTCAACATAGACGTAATTGTTGAGTTTTGAAAAACCTGTCCAGTTATGTTTTGTATGAAGTGTGTATAGCTTTTTGTAAAAAATTTATTGCAAATTTTAGGGAATAAATTGAAATTAATGGCTTTAAATAGAGCCACTTTGATATAACGAGAATTCTCGTAAAGGCGAGAAATACTTGTATACAACAAACCTCGGACAAACATATATTTCTGGTATTACGCAGGAATAACGGTACTTTAAAGAATTTGATCTTTGGAGTTTTTTCGACATATATTTCAAATTTAATGCGTACATAACCCATTAGAGCATTGGAGAACTAATAAGCTATGTATTTTTAGCCTAATGAAAAAAACATTTTGTAATAAAAATTAAACCTAATGCTACAGTTATTTGTAGGGAAAAGCAGTTGGTCGTTTAGGCGACCTAGCGCTTTAAATAAGAACAAATGGACGAACAACGGCACATCCAGTCAAAAGACGAATTGATTTCATCGCCCGATGCCGCAAAGCGGTATCGGGTGACGAATGATTATATTTCGAGATTGTGTCGTCAGGGTCGATTGCAAGGTGTTTTGTCCGGTCGAACTTGGTATGTAAGCGAAGCATCACTGCATACTTTTTTTGCAAATGGAAAACAAGTTATCAAGAATCATACCACCGAGCAAGCACAACGAGTATATCTGCGCTCTATCCCTACAGTTCCAAACCAACCAGTGCACGTGCCGCTGCGCATACGCGAAGTAGCTCCCGATGCAGAAGAAGAGTCAAAGAAAAAAGAAGTACGAACATATCCACATTTTGCGTTTGCCTGGGTAGCAGCGATTTTTCTTTTAGGGTCACTTGCATTCGCATCCTCTGGGGTTGGTCGCGCTATGGCGACGCACGTGGGGGTAGAGACCCAAGTGGCGTCGATTGGTGATTTTTTTCATACTATATTTTCTTCGTTATTTGGATCATCCCGCTTGGCACAGTCACCAATCCAAGCACAACCAGCGCCCCTCCCATTGCCTGCGCCCGCTGTGCACTCGAGCCAAATTTCAGCACCCCTTACTAGTGCGCCAACAAAAGTTTCAGTTGCGCCACTGACACCTAACCCGTCGCTACAAACGCAAGGTGCAGCATCTAAAATCGTAAATCAAACAATCGTACATAATGACACCTACCCGGTTATTGAGCGTATTGTCACAAACGCTGCGACAACAACTATAGGTGTAACCTTGCGTGAGTTAGAACAACGACTGAATCAAATCAGAAGTGACTTCGCTTTTTCATTGTCTGGTACGTCTGCTCCTACTCCCAGTTATGCAACAGGTGGCCTGACCAACTCCATGGCTCTTTCGCAGCGTATTGACCGGCTGAGTAATGTGACCATTTCTAATGTGACATTCCACGGAGTGAACGGACTCACGCCTTCAGACATTCCTGCACTAGACTACCTAAGTCTTGGAGGAGGCACTCTTGCGGGCTCTACAACTGTTTCAGGGGCTTTGACTCTGGGCACAGCGACCACGACTGCCAGCAACGGTATTAACTTAAGCAGTGGATGTTTTTCCGTTAATGGTGTCTGTATTTCTGGAACTGGCGGGTCGGGAACTTTAACCGGGCTTGGTCCTTTGGGTCAGCAGATACTTTCAGGAGCTATAACTGTTAGTACAACAACGAATGGAACCGACTTCACTGTCACCGCGGTTGGACAAACTTTGGCGCTTAACTTGCCGTCAGCGTCTGCTACCACTCGGGGCCTACTAACATCGACTGACTGGAATACGTTCCAAAATAAAGTTAGTTCGAGCTCTTTGCTTGCTTCAACGACTATTGGAAATGGTACACAACTCGGCGGCTTAACTGTCAGCGGAGGCGCAACAACAACAGGCAATGCCTACTTCGCTAGCAGCGTGGTGCTCGGTGGAATGCTGACTTTGAATGGTGCCACTACAACTGCAGCAAGCGGCATCAACCTTTCTACTGGCTGTTTTGCAGTAAACGGAGTCTGCGTGGGAGCAGGGGGCAATGTAGGAACTATCACCGCAGTAGGACCCACAGGCCAACAGGTTATAAGTGGTGCTGTCGCCTTTGCTACTTCGACTATCGGAAGTGATTTCACCGTGACCGGCTCTGGTCCAACCATTACATTTAACCTCCCATCTGCCGCTGCTACCACTCGCGGCCTGCTCACGTCGACTGACTGGAATACGTTGCAAAATAAAGTTAGTTCGAGCTCTTTGTCGGCTGGAGCAGGTCTTTCGTATAACCCTGCGACCGGGGTGTTTACGAATACTATTGGGTACGAATTCCCGGGCAATGCGACCTCGACTGCGTTGACGTTCTCTGGCCTTATAACTCTTGCGGGCGGAGCATCCACCACAAACCTATCTGCTAATACGTTTGCGGTGGGTGGCACTGCTACTACATCAATTGGTATCAATGGCGCGCTCACGGTGCAGTCACTCAGCGGCCTGCTGAAAGCCACGAACGGATTAGTCGCTGTTGCAACCGGCGGAACAGACTATGAGAACCCGCTTACCTTCACGTATCCGCTTTCGCGTGCCACCAACAGCGTCTCTCTTGCTTTTGGCACTACGACGGCCAATACGTACTCCCAGCTCCAAACGTTTGCTACTGGCTTCCTCTCTGGAGCTTCTTCTACGGTTAATGGGACGTTTACCGCAACAGGGGCAGCAAGTTTTGGGTCAACACTCACGGTCCTCGGCAATGCTACGCTTAGCCAAGCAACAACGAGCAACCTTGCCATTTCCAACATAGCGTCCGGCAGCATCCTCAAGACAGCTACGGGTGGGGCAGTGGTTGCAGCGACGGCAGGGACTGACTACCTGACTTCCGCCCTCATCTCCATTGGTCCTGTGGGCCAGACAACAAACGGCCCTGCCGTGACTTTTGCCACCTCCACAACTGGCTCTGATTTCACCGTCACTGGCTCTGGATCCACGGTCACTTTTAATCTCCCGTCGGCATCAGCAACCGGCCGCGGCCTACTAACATCGACTGACTGGAATACGTTGCAAAATAAAGTTAGTTCGAGCTCTTTGTCGGCTGGAGCAGGCCTCTCATACAACCCTTCGACTGGGGTTTTTGCGAGTACGGTTGGCTACCCATTTGTAGGTAACGCGACCTCAACCACGCTCACCTTTAGCGCAGGCCTTCTTGCCGCATCCTCAACATTCACGAACGGTCTCACCGTCATGGGCACTGCAACCACAACCAACCTCGCAGTGACTGGTGTTACCTCATCGCTGCTGAAGACCAATACCTTGGGTCAAGTGGTTGCTGCGGTAGCGGGCACTGACTACCAGAACTTCTCCTACCTCTTCCCCTCAAATGCAACGACGACCACGCTCACGTTCAACAACGGCATCCTCTCCCTCGCGTCCACCACCATCGGCAACGGCACTCAAGCAGGTGGACTTACTGTCTCCGGCAATGCGACGACGACGGGGACACTCGCGGTACAGGGGACGGCAACGTCCACTTTTGCGGCAGGACTCCAAACACTTGCACTTAATGTCACGTCCGCAACAGCATCATCGACCTTTGCAAACGGCATTAATGTTACTGCAGGCTGCTTTGCGGTTAATGGTTCGTGTATCTCCTCAGGTGCGTCTGGTACTTTGACCGCTGTCGGCCCCACTGGTCAGCAGGTCGCCAGTGGGGCAGTTACCTTCGCAACTTCCACCACCGGCTCTGACTTCACTGTGACTGGTTCGGGCCAAACAATCACGTTCAATCTGCCAAGTTCTTCTGCAACGAATAGAGGAGTACTTACGAGTTCTGACTGGGGAACCTTTAATAATAAAATCTCGTCCACCTCCCTGAGCGCCGGCGCCGGTCTCTCCTACAACTCAGGCACGGGAGTATTTACTAATACTATCGGCTACGCATTCCCAAGTAATGCAACCTCAACGACACTGACCTTTAGTGCCGGTCTTCTTGCCGCATCTTCAACCTTCTCTAACGGCCTGAC
>JAYUDS010000037.1:0-5236 GCA_043739595.1 Candidatus Adlerbacteria bacterium
TCGAGAGCCGCCGCGATGCGCTTTGCATCGCTTTTTGTAACGGCTGGAAGGAGTGTTATACGTATAGCACTTTTTACTCTTTCGGGTGGTATATGGAGAGCCGTGAGTACGTGCGACGGCTTCTCTTCGCTTGAATCACAGGCAGAACGGGTGGACGCTGCAACACCGAGAGCATCTAGGGCTATAACCGCCATCTCGCCATCTAACCGTGGAATTGAAATATTAATATTATTTACGACACGCTCATCTCCAACAGCTCCATTAACCACAACGCCAGGAATCCGTCGCATGATTTCTTGCAACAAAAAATTGCGTACTGAGGCTACAAGAACAACACGTGCCTCAACTCCTGTTTGCGCTTCCTCAAGAGCAACTGTAAACGAGCCTATGAGCGGCACATTTTCAGTCCCGCTGCGAAGACCACGTTCTTGTCCGCCGCCGCGCATCTGCGCTTCTAGACCCACTACCCGGCGCTTATAGAGCGCTCCCACCCCTTTTGGACCCATTATTTTTTGTCCATCCAACACTAACAGGTCAACCCCAAGCTTCTCAACCTGGACGGTCTTCCACAGCGGGGCTTGCGACGCATCACAATGGAACAACAATGGAAGTGAACTTTTTCTTTCATTTTTAAAATGACGAATTTCCTTTGCGATGTCCCGTATAGGCTCTACGGTGCCAATTTCGCTATTTACAAATTGCACAGACACAAACACGGTTTGGTCAGTAAGCGCCTCCCCCACCTGTTGGGGCGATACTAGGCCTGCGTCGTTGACTCCGAGTTCAGTAAGTCTCAAGCCTTCAGCTTGCAGCGCTCGCAAGGGTTCTAAAACAGACGGGTGCTCAATGGAGCTGACTACCGCATGCAGTGCCCCGTGCAGGCGAAGAAGCGGCCGGAGGCTTCCTTCAATTGCCAAATTATTTCCTTCAGTACCTCCCGAGGTAAACACTATTTCGTCCGGGTGAGCTCCTATAGCAGTGGCAGTTTTTTCTCGAGCAATTTGAAGTTCCTCATGAGCCTGAAGAGCCTCCTTATGCAATGCACCTGGGTTACCAAACATATCGAGGAGTCGAATCAGTTCTAGTCGGGCTTCATTGGACAAAGGCGTAGAGGCTGCTGCATCTGCATAGATGCGCTTCTGCTTCCATATCATTACCCTGTAGTATATACGACATGTCTAGCCGGGGCGTCCAGCCCCGGGTATACTTCTGGCTATGGTTCTTTCATCTTTTCATTTGTTTTCACTACTTCAGACAGCCACTCCATATCTTGCCGGGGCGTCTTTTTTACTTGCGTCACTAGCCCTATTTTTTGTCATACTGACAAACCGCCGAGTAGAGCGTCTTTCCCTTGGGAAAAGCGGTTCGCTCGAAGAAACGGTCGGTGTACTGACCGACCATATGAAGGATATGCAAACATTCCGCTCTGAACTCGAGATGTATCTCAAACATGCCGAAAGTCGGTTGAGGTCTTCAATCCGGGGAGTTGGAGTAGTGCGTTTTAATCCATTTGCCAACGATGGTTCTTCTGGCGGAAATCAAAGTTTTGCTATAGCGTTTCTTGACGAATCACTGTCAGGTGTGGTATTTTCTGCTCTCTACGCACGTGACAGGGTTGGAGTGTATGCCAAACCACTGGAAGGCGGCATTTCAACCTTTACGCTTTCAGACGAAGAAACCGAGGCGGTTGAAAAAGCGAAAGTGTCCGTCGCCAGCAAACAACCCGGTGCAAAATAACTATGACAGAAAAAGAATCACATACCGGAGGAAACTCCTCGACACTGGGCGTGTGGGCTCGACCGCCTATCGTTGCAGTAGTCGGCCATATTGACCATGGCAAGTCAACGCTTTTGGACTACATTCGCAAAAGCAAAACCGCCGAAGGCGAGGCAGGAGGTATCACCCAGCATCTTTCAGCATACGAAGCAGTGCACAAAACACAGGCTGGTGTTGAGCGAAAAATCACTTTTCTCGATACGCCTGGACACGAAGCATTCCGCGCCATGCGCTCGCGAGGGCTCAATGCCGCCGATGTGGCAATTTTAGTGGTGTCAGCAGAAGACGGCGTCAAGCCGCAGACTGTCGAAGCAATTTCACTCATTGAACAAGCTAAAATCCCTTTTATTGTTGCGCTCACTAAAATAGACAAACCGGGGGCAAATATTGACCGCGCAAAAATGTCTCTGCTGGAAAATAATGTATTTTTGGAAGGTATGGGAGGCGAAGTGCCCTTTATCGCAGTATCAAGTAAAACCGGCGAAGGCATCCCTGAACTTCTCGATCTTATTGTGCTCGCCGCCGAACTCGAAGGCTTGTCCGCAGACACCCTGGCCCCTGGAAGCGGGCTCGTGATCGAAGCCCACGTCGACCCAAAACGCGGTAACACTGCAACTCTTATAGTCCGTGACGGATCAGTCAAAAATGGCGAATATATGGTGTGTGGAGAAGCGCTCGCTCCTGTACGCATTATGGAAAACTACTTGGGAAAAAATATAAAAGAAGCACTGCCGGGCAGCCCCATCCGCATCATCGGCTTTTCTGCCCTTCCGGAAGTAGGTACCCCATGGAAAGTAGTAGAAACTAAAAAAGAAGCCGAAGCCGAAGTGGCAGACGTACGACAAACACGCATCATTGAGGCGCAAGTTACCGCGCTACCCCAAACACAGCAAGATAGCGAGGAAAAAACTCGCGCCATCCTTCCTTTGGTGATTAAGACTGACTTTGCGGGTACCAGCGACGCAGTATTGCATGAATTAGAAAAATTGCCCGAAGACCCACGGCTTGAGGTCCGCGTGGTGAGTCGAGGAGCAGGGTCTATAACCGAAGGCGACGTGCGTTTAGTAGGCGCATCGCAGCCGGCAGGTCTCATTGTAGGGTTTAACGTCAAAGTCGAACGAGAAGCGCGCGACCTGGCCGAACGACTAAACGTCGAGATAGCCACTTTTGACATAATATATGAGCTCACTGCATGGCTACAGAGCCAGCTTGAAAAGCGCCACCCGCGCGAAAATATGGATGAACGGACGGGTCTCGCCAAAATTTTAAAAGTGTTCAGCAACCAGCAAGGCCGTGTTGTGTTGGGCGGCCGCATGGAGGAAGGAACTTTATTTGAGAAAAAAGACTTAAAGCTTATGCGTGCGGAAGTTGAAATTGGACGAGGAGAAATTTTAAGTCTTCAAGTGCAGAAAACGGCCGCAAAAAAAGTCGAAAAAGGTTCTGAGTTTGGTGCTATGGTCCGCCTTTCCGTAGACCCTGCCCCCGGAGATTACCTTGAAGGTTTCGATGTGGTGATGAAATAGAGCAAAAGAAAAAGACGGCTACTAGCCGTCTTTTTCTTTTGCTCTATAAAGTTATATATATGAAAAAAATAAGACCTTCAACAAAAGTTGAAGGTCAGGTAATGAGTCCGAAGACTCAAGTGGTAGAACATTTCTATTCAAGACGGTTAGGTCTCGAAGGAACTGCTCTGGTATGAGAATATACCCTATTGGAGTGGGTGTCAAGAAATTATCCACAGACGTAGTAGTTGGGATTGATTTTGTTGGTTTGTCAAATTTCTTTTTCTCAGATGCCTTACCCCTAGTATTCGTATACAAAAAGAGTCTTACCAAATTTTGAGTCGGTCGAGATAGGTATAGTTTGAGCGGGTATAGTATTGGGAAGTTTAAAATCGCACATAACCACACGAGCACCGGGCATAAGTTCGGCTTGAAATTTTCTTTCAAGATCTTTTACAATTGCCCCGGGATATAAAAAACCAAAAACGTGAGTCGCATCTGAAAGATTAACCGAGAAGAAGTTTTTTCGAAGTAATTTTATATTTTTAGGCTTCCCTGCTTTTGTAATTGCTATCGACGCTGCTAAATGAGCCGCGATTGCTTTATCAACCCCAACACAGGTAGCATTTGGCTCCAACCTTGCAGCGGCTAAAAGTATTCTCCCGTCGCCGCTTCCCAAATCATAAAAAACCGAGCCCGGCTTGAGCAGCAAGGTCTCAATCACAATGTCTACACTTGCCGCCGGCAATGGCATGAAAGGCGCCCGTGTTATAAAAAGTGAATATAAGTATATAAACACCCCCGCCGCAACAAGCAACATAATGAGGTTAAGGATTTGAAAAAGAAGCACTGAAATAAACACGTGGGTAATTCTACCTTGGATTTTCGTCTGTCGTCGCGTGACGCGCAGAAGGCTTGGGCTCAATTGAGCATTGCTGAGCGGGCGAAATATTGCTCCGCAGCTGTTGATGCCATGTTGGCCATGAAGGATGAGATCGTTCCCGAACTCGCCATGAGCATGGGCCGCCCAGTGCGCTATGGCGTTGGTGAGTTGCGCGGCTTTGAAGAACGTGCGCGGCATATGATTGCGATTGCCGAAGCGTCTCTCGCCAATGTGGTGCCTGCAGTGAAGGCGGGCTTCGAGCGCTTCGTTAAACGTGAGCCTCTTGGTGTGGTGTTCACCATTGCTCCGTGGAACTATCCTTATCTCACCGCGGTGAATTCCGTCATCCCCGCTTTAATGGCAGGCAATGCTGTGGTGTTGAAACATGCGTCGCACACGCTGTTGGTGGGCGAGCGTTTCGCAAAGGCTTTTGAAAAAGCGGGATTGCCGAAAGGCCTGTTCCACAATTTGGTGATGAGCCATGAGCAGGCAGGAGAAGTAATCTCTGGTCGTTTGGCCAATATGGTGTGTTTCACCGGCTCGGTTCCCGGCGGCAAGGCCATTGAGCGTGCTGCGGCGGGGCATTTTCTTGCTGTTGGTCTTGAGCTTGGCGGAAAAGACCCGGCCTATGTGCGGGCTGATGCCAACTTGGCTCATGCGGTTGAGAATCTCGTCGATGGCGCGTTCTTTAACTCGGGCCAAAGTTGTTGCGGCATTGAACGCATTTATGTGCACAAGAATCTTTATAAGGATTTTGTGGAAGGTGCAGTTGAGCTGACCAAGAAATATGTACTTGGCTCACCACTTGATCAAGCAACAACACTAGGCCCGATGATTAAAGCAGATGCAGCCACTTTTGTGAGAAAGCAAATTGCTTCGGCCACGAGAGGTGGCGCGCGTGCGCTTATTGATGAGAAGTTGTTTGCCGCCAGCAAGAAGGGCACACCCTATCTGGCGCCGCAAATTCTGAGCGACGTGAATCATCAAATGAGTGTGATGCGCGATGAGAGCTTTGGGCCAGTTGTTGGCATTATGCAGGTTTCCTCCGATGAAGAGGCCATTCAGCTGATGAATG
>JAYUDS010000038.1:0-5217 GCA_043739595.1 Candidatus Adlerbacteria bacterium
ACTCACATGGCAAGCTCACACAAAAAGATGTGTTAGGTATGATGCAAAAAGAAACACTGCTTATGCCTCAGGAGCTAGTGGAGTTGGGAATAGCAGACACCGTTTTAGAGTAATTTTTCGTGAAGAGTTTATGTCCAGCTTAATCTCTACTTAATGGAGCGGGTAGTAAAGTTTGCAATAGGTCGCACATTATCCGCTTATTTTAAGTTAGATGCGCATCTAATGAATATTAGAAAAATAAAAAACATATATGACAAATAACAACGACAAGAGCAACAATACTGACAAGCGCGGTTTCGCAAGTATGGACGAAGACAAGCAGCGAGAAATTGCGAGCGCCGGCGGCAAAGCTGCGCACGAAAACGGCAATGCACATGAATGGGACTCTGAAGAAGCTCGTAAGGCGGGCCAGAAAGGCGGCAAAGCATCACACAGCAGCGGACAAAGTGAATCCCTTGATTCCTCTGAGGAGGGCACCGCTGGCATGGAAAAAGGAGCTCAGAACTCTCAAACGCAGAAGGAAGATGACCTCATGTAAATTCATTAAAACCCACCACTGACTCGGGGTACCACAAGAAAAGCCGCTCGTGTTGAGCGGCTTTTCTTGTTACCGATTAGGAAGCAAAGAAACAATTTTACCATCATCAAGCCGAGCTATTTTTTCAGCCAACTTTCCGTATTCTTCTTCATGAGTCACCATGATGAGTGTCTGCCCTTCCTTGTGGAGTTCTTCAAAAATTCCCATAATCGTTTGCGAGGAGTCACGGTCAAGGTTGGCGGTGGGTTCGTCTGCAAAAAGGATTTGCGGCTTATGCGCTATGGCGCGCGCAATAGATACTCGCTGCTGTTCTCCGCCGGAAAGTTGCGATGGTAAGTTATGGAAGCGCTTTGCCAACCCAACCCGCTCAAGTGACTGCTTAGACACACGTTCTGCCTCGGCATGCGACTTGTTTTGCATGAGCAGCGGCACAATAACGTTTTCAAGCGCAGTGAGTTCCGGTAAAAGGGCATAGTCTTGGAAGACGTAGCCAAACTTATTAAGTCTAAACTTCATCTTTTCGTTTTCAGACATCGCGGTGGCCACTTTGCCATCTATAACTATCTCGCCAGCAGTCGGGTTGTCGAGCAGACTCAGTTGGTACAAAAAGGTAGATTTGCCAGCGCCGGAGCGGCCCATAATGGCAATCCACTCTCCATTATCTGCTGTAAAATTAATACCTTTTAAAACCTCCGTCACAATGGCGCCGTTCTTAAAAGTTTTTGTTATGTTGCGTGCAGATATCATACTTAATTCCTACCCAAAATAGAGTCGAGCGCGTTTTTCTTTACTATCATACGCGCTGGAATATACCCAGCTATCACGGTGGCGAAAGACAAGAGCGCCACCCGCACCATAGTGTCCATCACAGGAGCAACTAAAATACCGTCGCTAAACGGGAAGTCGATAGGGTGCGCAGCAAAAAATGGCACAAGAAACCCATAGAGTATCAGCAATCCAATACCTGAACCGATAACTGCATAAAAGAACGCCTGAAGAATATAGGAAATTTCAATTGCCGTACCAGAAACTCCAATACCTTTTAAAATACCGATAAATTTGCGGCGGGTAAACGCGTTGATGAAAATGACAATAAAAATGGTAATGGAGGCCACAATAAGACCAATGGAGCTAATACCGTTACCAAGCAACGCAAAAGTATTTTTAATATCTGCAACGCCATTCGGGATAGAGTCCGCAAAAGTCTGCACTTTCGCACTTTCCCCAACTCCACTGCGCAGTAGCAAGTCTCGGAATGTAGCGGCATCGGTGCCCGGTTTTAGACGAATAGCTATTTCACCCACATTATAGCTGTTGTCACCTAACAGCGTCGACATTTGTGTGTCGACCATAAATATACTTGTCGACAGCTCGCTAAGCTTGCTCTTGAGGATCCCTTTTATTTTTACTTCTCTTGTAATGGAACCAATAGTGATGCGCACGGTACTGCCCGGCCCCACGTTTGTAAGCGGCGTAAGTCCCGGTATTGAGCCTCCAAAAGAATATTTAGCTAAGAGCTCGTCGCCAATAAGAATTTGGTCGTAGTCCCCCGGTGCCAAGTAGTCGCCTTCAATGATGTGGTGCGACATGCCGGTGAGTGCGTCTTCCGCCAGGGGGTTGATGCCGTAAATTTGCGTACCGGACGATTCAGCTTTTTCGTTTTGGTTAGTGCGTGTTTTATAATTAGCCTCAACGGAGCCGCCACGCACATACCGTGGAGAAATTGCAGACACTTGCGGCAATGTGTGCAGAAATGAAAGAATTTCGGGACTGTGGTCGACATAGGACTTTGTGTCGAGCGAAGAAATGACCACGTCTCCAATAAACTGGGTACGGTACGATTCATTGATACCTTCGACCAGCCCAACAAGTACACCCGTGATGACAACCAAGTTAAGAAACGTCAGAAGCATCACAAACACCGTAAGACCAGTGGTCCACTTGCTGGAGCGCTTCAGCTGGCGAAGCGCCAAGTAGAATCCGACACGAATATTCAGAGGAGAAAACATGGAGCTACTTTGTTGTATCAGGGTTGAGTATGACAGTGTCCCCCTCTGCAAGCCCTGACGTGACAATAACCGAGCCAAGAGACGTCGGGCTTGTTTGCACGGTTTTAACTACTGCTTTTTTAGCAACCAACACTTGTACGTGTTTATCTGTCCCCACGTCGTAGACAGCACCCTTAGGTACCACAATCGATTGCGGAACGATGCCAGTGGCGATAATTACATTGGCAGTCATACCTGGTTTGATGCGAGAATCATTTTTAGAAAATACGAGCGTCGTCTTATAGGTCGAAACGCCATTCACTTTTGTTTGTGCAGGGTCAATTGAGATAACTTTTGCCGCAAAGAATTCTTTTGGTCCATACGCATCCAAGGATGTTGAAGCCGTATTTCCAATCTTCAGCACGGCAATATCAACTTCGGGCACAAAACTTTCTATTTGAAATGTTTCTTTGCTTATCATCGATATAAGCGGCGTGTTTGGCGAAGCTATCACACCGCGCTTGGCATCCATTTTAGTTATTTCTCCCGTAAAAGGCGCAACTATTTGCGTCTTTACAAGCTGCGCCTGTGCGTTTTGTACATCCGCTCCTGCAGCGGTCACTTGCGCCCGTGCCTGTTCAATCGACTGCTGTGTTGCACCCGCTTGTTCGAGAGCTAAGTTCTTTATATCTTTCTGAAGCGTTGCAGAAGCGTTTTTTTGTACGGAAACGGCAGTATTGAGCCCAGCAACAGCCGCATTTATGCTTGCCCGAGCAGACGCAACATTTGTTATGTACCCCATAAGCACCGCTTGTGTAGTCGTCTGGTTGGTTATAGCCGCGTTAAGAGATGCGTTCGCATCCGACAAAATCTTTGTTACTTGAGCCAAATTATTTTCTGCAGCAAGCTCTTGGCCGGTCAGGTCTCCTGCACCTGAAAGTGTTGCGACATTTTTTTGCCAAGCAACAAGCATCGCTTCAACGGCTACACGGTCATTTTGTGTGGTGGTTTGGAGTTGTGCGTCACTTACCGTAAAGGACAATTGCGGGAAGGAACCGCGTGGGTTGCTAAAAAATTGATCAATTTTATTGTGAACCGCGTCATCACTCGTTGTATAGGCAGTCTGTATCGAAGTTGCGATGCCTTGGTTAGCCTGTGAGAGTGCGCTTGTATCGCTATCGATTTGCGCCTGTGTTACCGCAAGCTGTTCTTGCCGTGTACCTGCAAGAAGAGCATTAAGGTTTGCCTGCTGCGCTGACAACGCTGCAATTTTTTGTGACACTACCGCGCGCAAATCGCCGTTTTCTACTTCAGCGAGAAGCGATCCCTCCCTCACTGTATCCCCAACTGCGCCATATGCGCTGGAAATTCGACCACCTTGAGAAAAACCAAGATCAACGTTTTGCGCTGCAATGACGGTCCCCGAGACGGAAAGCTCTTCAGCAAAGTTTGCAGCATGCACCACCACTGTCTGATAATTTGGTGCCTTGGTACGAAGGAAAAAGAACCAAATAAGGGCTATAAATATAAGGATTGTGAACACCCAATAGATTCGGCGGCGGTTGGCTTCTAGGAAGGGTTTCATATGGCGCCTTCACTATACTCTAATTCTGTGTTTTTGCACTTCCAAAGTTACTGTGTTCTATCTAACCAGTCTGTACACCCTATTTTTATTTATTCAAAAATTTTACCTGCACCCACATAGGGAGTTTTTATATATCCTCCATCAATTCGTCTGCAGTTATAGCAGACGCGCTCAGTGCCACTGGTATAGAAAGTTTTTCCTGCACTTGGTGTGCTATATCTTTGTCAAAAATGCGCAAAACAAGTGGGACATGCTGCTGCAATGACCGGGCAATGAGCCCTATTTCCAAATTTTTTAAGTCATTCTGTATAACAGAAAGTAGTGCCTTGGCATGGCCAATATTGGCTCGACGTAAGTTGCGCGAAAGAGTCGCGTCCGCCACAAACACCATGCCACCGCTGCTGCGCACTAAATCTGCAAATCGGTTATCAAGACTCGACTCGATAACCAGCACTTTGTGCCCGCGTTTCAAAAGTTCCAGCGCAATCTGATAGCCCAACCGACCCAAACCACATAAAATAATATGCCCCTGTACCCTGTATTGCATGCGGCCAAGCGCCCGCTCCGCACGCCTCGCTAACAACCAGTCGACAATAAAAGAAAATATAATTGATGCAAACGTTACTCCGACAAGCATGAGAAGAACGCCAAAAAGTTTAACCAGTGGTTCTGAGTGATAAAGCGAAATATCTCCAAACCCTGTAGTGGTTAGGACGGTTGTCGTAAAATAGACTGCGTCTACCCATGAAAGGCTTTCCGTTATATGGAATACGACCGTAGCAAGAGCGAAGATAGCAACAAACACCGCGCTTAATATAAAAAATGCACTTTCAAAAAAAGAAGTGCCTGCGCCCGCGTCATACCCTGCGATTTTTCGATGTTTCGTTTCTTTTGCATGCTTCTCCACAGCATGCACAAACACTTTGGCGGCAATCGCCGCAGGGTTAAATACAGTTAGTGTCTTATGCCCAGGCCCCAAGTTTGGGGCCAAACTTTCATTAAAGAGAGAGACAACGAGTCGCGCGTTTTGGTTGAGAGATGACACAATAAGAAAAAACTGAATATTGTACTGGTCTTCATCGTCTACCAGATACACCGTATCAGCC
>JAYUDS010000039.1:0-5145 GCA_043739595.1 Candidatus Adlerbacteria bacterium
CCTTCTGCAGTGCCGTTTATACCCTCGGTTGCAACCAAAATGCGGCCCTTCAGCCCCAGTTCTTCGCATACTGCGCGTTGCCACAACACAAAAGCCGCCGGGTCAACGACGTCGGTGTATTTGTAAAAAATTATTATCTCTGTGGCGCGAGTCACCTATATGTTATAAGACAGACGAGCGGTTTCAGCAATGAGTTAGTCCTCGAATCCTGCAGCGTCGCTGGTGGCGCTTTTTTTCTTTTGAGTAGCTGTGCATATTCAAATACCATGCTAATCCAAATGAATACATGAACAAGAAGAGCCACCCTGTGGGGGTGGCTCGCATGGCTCAGGTTCGAGATCTGTGGCCGCATTCATATAAACGAACCCAACTAAATAACATGGGCACTGACGGACGTCCTGGTTGAAGTAACAGGCCGCGGTCAGTGTGTGTCATCGTTTGGCAATCGAGTGTGATCGTTTTGGTAGCCTCTATATGATTCACTTGTCGTGTCGGAGCAAGTGGGGAAGACGAACTGCACGCAGACGCTAGTGCAACAAGTGCTATTGGACCGAAGATACGCATCTTTCTCTCTTTCGTGGTGGCCAAGTTCTACCATACGACACCGAGCACATTTAACCAAATTTGTTGTGCGAAAATAAGACCACTATGATTGAGTTTTAAGTATACAGTGGAAAACTTTGAGAAAAAGGCTATAGTTTGATATGTTCTAGTAGTGCTTGGGCTAAAAACATTCCGGTGTAGCTCAATGGTAGAGCAGCTCCCTGTTAAGGAGTTGGTTGTAGGTTCGAGTCCTACCGCCGGAGCAAGGTTGGTACATTTAACAAAACTCCCCTGCAGGGGTGTTTTGTTTTTATGTACCTCTTGCTCCATCGAGGAAGCAACCTGCGTTGCTTCCGTGTAGGACTCGAAAGGCACAACGGTGTTTCGTCAGCAGACGAAACCGTGCGCCGGGGTCGCGAAAATTTTGTTGCAACAAAATTATTTGTGACCGAGTCTAGCGCCAGAAATTGCACTACAGAAATGTCTAAAATAACGGACGCATCCCCATTTACCCTCGAGTCGTACCGCCGGAGCTGAGTTTGTTCGCAAAGGAAGCGAGGAGTACACTAAATATAGATTTTATAATTATTTGGACAAGTATGAAACAAAATAAATTTTTAATTATTGTAGTGACGCTTGTCGCTGCAGTTGGTTCGTTCGCACTTAGTCGCGTTATCTGGCCAGACCTTCCGAGTATGCCTATGCCAATGGGGGCGCAGCTGCCGCTTTTAATAGGTGTAGGAATTTTTGAGTCGCTTGCGTTTGGCGTCGGAATTTCTTTTCTTATTTTTGGATGGGGTTTTATGAAAGGAAAAAGCACGAGTGATTGGCTAACCTTTTTCTCAGCAACGTGGCTTTTAATTAGTTGGTGGCCACACGACAACCTTCACCGTATAACAGTGATGGGTGACTACTGGGGTCTTATACGGCTTGAATGGGGTTTCCATGTCACGCTTGTAATCGCCGGCGTGATCGTTGCTTCACACTTGTGGAAGGAATACATGCCGCAAGAAGTATAAAAGAGGTTCGGACATCGCTTCGCAAGGACACCTGTCAATATTTTTGAAGCCGAACTCAACCATACGAGTAATATTCCACCAAATCAAGCGGTTTTATTAATTATCCCATTATTACTTTTTTATATGCGCCGACTCACTAAAACAGCGGGATTCATTATTGCAGCTGTTGCTGCGGTCGCAGTTATCGGTTTTGCTATGTATTCACGACACAGGGCGCCTAATATGCTGACTATAGATACCCGTTCGGGGAATTACGAACTGTTTATAGATAATGAAGACAATGAGTACTTTTCGACTAAAGATGCGAACGTAAAGAACATAATTAAAACGTACCTAACAAAGCAGAAGGAATATCCATACGGACTGACGGACGCTCAAAACTATGGCTCTACTCTCGTATACTATTACACCCGTGACGTATTTATTGCGGCTGGGGTGGGAGATTGGCGCGACAGAAATAGTCCGCTCGGTTTTAGCTTGTACAACATGAAGACCGGGCAGCAAATCAGCAGCTGCGTCATCTATTCCCAAGCAGGTTTTTATAAAAACAATGACCTGCTCCTCTCTGTTTCGTATATAGACAATGGCACTGTGATGAAATACGGCGCATGCCTCTATCAAAGACGATCGGCAAATTTTACCTTTATTGACCTGACCTCCAAGCTCGGAGCAAACGAAACGCTTTTCAACGATCCGGCCGGCCGGAGTCTTAAGGCGACCATAAAGGATGTCGACACGCAAAAAAAGACCTTTGTTGTGGACGTGAACGACATGACAAAAAAAGATGCGGATGGTAACTATGTTTATAAGAGAAGTATTAAGGTTTCTTATTAAAGGATTCTCATGAATATCCCTCAGACATGCTCGCTATGGTGTGATGAGGCATTAATGGTGAGCAAAAAGCCCTACTAAAATAAAGATTTTCTATATAACCCCTTTTTCTTCAGTTAATATACATCTGACTCATATATGTTTTGTGATGATGAAAAGATTTTAACCGCAGTATAAACAAAAAGGTATATGTCTGATGAACACACTATAGGGGACACGCTCGGCGAAATGGGAGATGCTTTAAAAAAAGATGCTAAAGCCACAAGCGAGGACGTAAAAGAAATGGGGAAAGGTATGAAAGATAAGGCAGAACATGCCAAAGAGGCAGCTGTTGAAAAAGAAAAAAATTTAGAATAAGTGTTCAGAAAATAGAAAAAATTGCCGGACGAATCCGGCAATTTTTCTATTTTCTGAACACTCACAAGGGTGACGCTGCGCCAGCTTCAAGCTTTGAGATGCTTAGAGCCGGAGCAGAGTAGGATGTATGGATGAACGTGCTCTAAAAGTGGTACATACCGAGGAGAATTGCTGTAGCGCTTAAGTACTTACTTTGGTATACTCCTACGTTGGCTACTCATGGTGAGTGCCGCCGTACTTTTTGAAGGATACGCATTATGGAAAACAGAGTGACCCCGATCAGAGATGATGATGGCAATGTGATCGGCATAAATACCACTACCTTCGACACCAACGGCAATGCAAAAGATACCTACCACAGCCCAGCCACTCAGGGTGTGGTGGGCGGACCTCGCGCTGGGGCCACCACGGGAGTGACTCACCATCACGGTGGACATGACGTGTATAAGCCAGAGTAACCGGTGCAATAGGTAGAGATTCCGACATTTTAGAATCGACAAGAGCCGTCACCTCTAAGCCGCCCTTCAAAAGGCGGCTTTTATTTTTAATATTAAATAAGTGTGCATACCGACCAGCCAGAAAACCAAACCCAAGTAACCAATACTCTTGGGGACTAGTTGTAGAAGGTGATGATAGAAAAGATGGCACTCGGTATATTTTGGACCATGATGCTCCTGTGCGCGGGCTCAGCGCTGACACTCTTATGGGTTGGCGATATTCTGCCCCAGACGCTCGTCCCAACCTTTTTTATTATGGGCTTTGCAAACTTCCTGATTTGGGCACCGTTGGTAACTTATAAATTTTTGGCAAAACTAGGCTAAGATTACCAGTCTAGCAGCGTACCATCGGTGATGGAGACTAAGCCTCTCAAAGAGGTAAAGTTTGTATTATAATACTATTTACATAAGACGCAGACTCCGCGGATTTTAAATACCTTCCTAATAAAATACGTTGCCTACCGGTTTAGTCGAAATTCACACCCAGCCGGGCATACTATATACTGAGACCGAACAAAGTTAATTTTGTTAATTTTTATTTATTTTAATTTCAATAAGTATATGAGATCAGTACTTTCGAAGCGATGGTTGGGGGTCTTGTTCGTGAGTGTTTTTTTAATTCCTCTACTGCCGGTACATGCAAGCGCCTTCCTAGACCCTGGCCTCTCGGGCGGTTCGACGTGGAGCCCAACTGACAAAAGCTCTACGGTAACGCTCAGTAATGGAAACCTCACCGCTACAAGTGGCGGCTCCGTTACTCCTGGTGCCGCACCGCAGTCGGTGCGCAGTTCGACCTCTAAAACATCCGGAAAAGTATATGTTGAAGTGGGCATGCCGACCCGCAGCAATGACTGGGCGGTCGGTCTCGCTAATGCTACGTACGCACTTAATAATGGTGCGGGTGCCGGCTCAGACAATAATGCGCTGGGCTTCTATCCGGTATGGGCAGTAACGGATGGCTCGACGTATGTGTACCAAACGCAGGCGCTGTACTTAAATAGTGTCGAACAGTCGAGCGTCGCGTACCAAGAAGCGCTCACCAGTAAGAGCGGGGACACAGCTGGTATGGCGGTCGACTTTGTGAATCATCTAGTGTGGGTTACTGATGCAGCTATGCGAGCCCAAGGTCACCCATGGAATAACGCTACGACGGCAGACCCAAGTACAGGTGTTGGTGGCCTCCCTTTTAGCGCCATGACCGGTCCCTACTATGTGATATTTAACAACCTTGAAGGAGGGGCCACCGCTACCGTAAACTTTGGCGCGAGCGCGTTTGTGTACGGGCTACCGAACAGCTTTACATCGTGGGATGGGTCAACCACACCGCCTGCGCCGACTGCAAGCCTCATTGCAAACCCGCTCACTATTAAGGTTGGGAGTTCGACGACCCTTTCGTGGAGTTCATCGAACGCAACATCGTGTACCGGTACAAACTTTGCTACCGGTAATGCTATCTCCGGGTCCGCTTTGGCATCGCCGACCGCTACTACGACATACACGGTTAATTGTTCGGGAACGGGTGGGACCGCAAGCAAAAGTGTGACTGTCGGAGTTGCCACAGGTCCTACACTTCCACCGACACCACTCCCGACAAACACGGTTAAAATTATGCCGCTTGGTGACTCTATAACACAGGGTTCAAATGGCGGATACCGTGACCCGCTTTGGTCGCTCCTTAAAACTGACGGGTATATGCTGAACTATGTCGGCTCTCAAACGACGGCGTGCTCAACAACCCTTCCTGACTGCGACCACGAAGGTCATGGCGGATATACTTCTGTAGATATTAAAAATGGTGTGGACACACTCGGTTGGATAGAGACATACACTCCTAACATTGTAATGCTACTCATAGGAACGAATGATCTTGGTTTAGGAGCTACTTTCGCGCAAGCAAC
>JAYUDS010000040.1:0-12507 GCA_043739595.1 Candidatus Adlerbacteria bacterium
GGCGTTGCCGATAATACCCGGTCAGCTTCCCCTTGGGAGATGATATGGTGGCCTGAAGAGCCAATGTTTGCCTGACTCAAAAGTTCATTGATGTCGCGCAGACGCACCTGACTGCCGTTAAGCAAGTATTCATTTGCGCCGTCGCGGTGTACGACCCGCTCAATTGCCACGTCGTCAAAGTCGAGGTTAAGTGCCCTGTCTGAATTATCAAAAATAAGTTTGACCGCCGCTCGGCCTGAGCGCGGCGTTGTGTTGGAACCATTCCAGATCATGTCTTCGCCCCGGCGTCCCCGCATGGACTTCATCGACTGCTCGCCGAGGACAAAACGGAACGACTCGGCAATGTTGGACTTGCCCGAGCCATTGGGTCCCACTATAGACGTTATAGCCGAAGCAAACTGCAATTCAGTTTTGCGTGCAAAGGATTTAAACCCCGAAAGCTCTATCGACTTTAGTCGCATCACTTCCTATTGTAACAAACAAAATGACGGTCCCGAATTACTTCGGAACCGTCCTATTATTTAGCTGGCCCTTTGCAAAGCCAACTCCAGCCGCCGTTCGGCGAAGAAGGTATACCCCTTCTTTAGGGCGATATCGCCCGCGAACCCGGCCTTTAAAGCCAGAGCTTCGAACCGGACAGCCTCCTCCAGGAGCTCGCTGATACACATTTCTGTGGGTGTCTTCGGCGTCTTCATTGAACTTTCCTTTGTTGTGCTAACTTCTAGTGTACCATATAGATGGTACAATGTCAAATTTTACCACCCTCTAGCATCAAGAGCGGCCCGGGCTGCAGATTGTTCTGCCTCTTGCTTGGACTTCCCTTCTCCATCAGCTATTTTTTCGTCTCGGGAGAATACGCCGACAATAAAATGTTTATCATGGTCCGGACCAGTTTCTTTAAGCACTTGATAGCCAGGCGTAACACCTTCATGTTCCTGTACCTTTTCTTGCAAAGTTGACTTCGCATCCTGCCAGAGGCGTTTTTTGATAATGTCATCAATCTGCGGCAGCAAGTGTCTCGCTACAAATGTCTGAGCTACTTCATAGCCTTGGTCGAGGTAAATAGCACCAATGAGCGCTTCAAATGCATTGGCCAAAAGCACGCCCCGCGCACGCCCCTGGTCTTTTGCTTCGCCGCGCGACAACAAAAGGTAGTCGTTCATGTCGATGCCTGCTGCAATTTCTGAAAGAATGACCGCATTCACCAGCGACGCACGAAAAGCGGTCAGTTCGCCTTCGTCTTTTTCAGGATATCGTTCATACAAAAAATGCGTCGAGATAAGCTCGAGCACTGCATCGCCCAAGAACTCGAGCCGTTCATTATGTCCGTGTGCTTCGCTGCGGTGTTCGTTTAAATAGGAACGATGGGTGAACGCTTGTCGCAACAACAACTGATCATTAAAAGTTATAGCGATTTTTTCTTCAAACAATGAAAGTTCTTTAGCCATATGTGATTTTTCGAAATAATGCGATTCTGCTGATGATTCCTCAGAATTACCTCCGTGGCTCGTGCCGAACGGTCCTTTGAGGTTCGGCACGTCCTTTAGACGCGACGCGGTTTACTTGTCATTATTGGATGTTAATTTTTGCACTGCTTTAGTGACAATGGGGAGCATGTCATCATAAAAATTGAGCTCAATTGCCTCGCTCAGTTTGAACCACTTTGCGTCGTCGAGCCCGCCCTTTTGTGCGAGTGCAATGTCCGTGTGAGGCGACTCCGCTAAAAAGTAGATAACGTGTTTGCGCTTTTTTCCCGCTTCCGGGTCAGAGGCTACATATTCGTTTTCACCAAGACGCTCTTTTGGCTCTATATCGAGACCTATTTCTTCTTTTATTTTACGAACTACACCAGCTTCGGGTGTTTCTTCAGGAGTGAGTTTTCCTTTGGACAGCGTCCAGTGGCCGAAAATGTCATGCACCAGGGCAAAGTAAAGTTCTCCTCCATGGCGAGCATATACGACTGCGCCGACGAGTCGCTCTTGTGGCATTTCGTCGTAGGGTACATTCTTCTTTTTCTTTGAAATTTCGTCTTTACCTGGTTCGCCCAGTTCTTTGTACACAGCCCCTAGTACACCGTTAACAAACCGACCGCTATTTTCTCCGCCAAAGCTTTTTGCTAATTCAATTGCTTCGTTAATAGCAACCTTGGCCGGGACCTTGTCACGATCCGCGAACAGAAGCTCGTATAAACCAAGCCGCAATACGTTGCGATCAACCGGTGCTATACGCGAAAGCGGCCACTCAGGTGCAGCCTTTTCGATAACAAGGTCGAGATCACTTTTCCGCCCGATGGTCCCTTTTAAAAGGTCTTCCATGAATGCAACGTCCGACGCGCCTGGGGCGAATTCCTCAATGTTCCGGGTCAGCACTTCCTCAGCAACTTTAGGCGGGAAACTTCGAAAGTCCCACTCGAAGAGTGTCTGGAGCACCACAGATCTCGATAGGTGCCGATTTGCCATTGTGTTTGAAAGAACGCCCGCTAGCCCTCGCACCTGTAGAGAAAACTAGAATATAGGGTCAAAAGCCAAAGCCGATACTATTTCGACGCCTCGCTTTTGTTCCCACTCGAAGCCCGCTTTGTTGCCTTCGCCTGTGCCTTTGCGGCCAGGTCTACCACAACACGTCCATTGTAACGCCCACAGCTTGGGCAGGCTCGGTGTGACACGCGTACAGACCCACACTCGCATTTAGCGAGCGTGTGGGCTTTAAGCGCATGGTGCGAACGTCGGTTCGCTGTATGCGCCCTCGTGTGTCTCATCCTAACTACCATGTCTCTATGTATACCAAATAAAGCGGAAAAAGAAAAGCCCCAGTCGTCTAGACGACTGGGAACTCAAACTGGTTAGTCAGCAACAAGCTCTGCAGAGCTTTCGGATGGAATGAAATTGGGACATCCCACCTCTATATCATCCACCCAAGACATAGGTACTCCACCTCTTTTCACACACCAAATACCGTCTCGGGATTTGAAAACAGATGCGTCAGCATACCCTTTGCAATTGGGACATAGATGGCGACAAACTTTAATACTTTCTTCAGCCACTTGTGTCTCCCCTTTTGTACTTGTAGCCAATCTTCCTTATACCATATTTACTTCACTTTATCCACAGGTACCAGTCGAAAGCTTTGGCGGTGTAGAGCGCACGGCCCAAGCTTTTCGAGCGCATCATAATGCATCTGTGTTGCGTATCCTTTATGCGTTTCAAACCCATACCCAGGAAATTGCTTCGATAGACGGCTCATAAGCCGGTCCCGTTTTACTTTGGCCGCAATGGAAGCTAGAGAAATGATGGGCTCGCTCGCATCGCCGCCAACTATTGTGCGCTGGGCATATTCCTGCGGTGCTTTGAGTAACCCGTCGAGCAGCACTGTGTGGTCAACAGGGTCGGGAGCTAACGCGCGGACTCCTTTGTAGACACAGCTGCGCACCGCGTTGGTTATACCCCGCTCGTCAATAACCGCCGCAGAGGCGAACTCGACGCAATAACGTACAATCCCGTACTCGGCGTATTTTTCTAAAATAGCAAACAGTTCTTCCCTTTTTTGAGGCGTTAGCACTTTCGAGTCGGCTACGCCGGGAAATGCTTCTTCAATATTCAAAAATGATGGCATGATCACCACTCCAACAGCCACTGGTCCTGCGAGCGGCCCACGCCCCGCTTCGTCTACGCCAATAAGGAATTTCACCATCGCCGTTATTCTACAGCAAAATGAGCTATAATCACGCAATGTCTGCTCGATTTACTCCACTCCATATCCACTCTCATTACTCGCTACTGCAAGCGCTCCCTAAACTCCCCAACTTGGTGCATGCGGCCAAAGACGCGGGTTGTACCGCTTTAGCGCTGACCGACCTCGGCAACCTGTACGGCACCATTGAGTTTATCGGTGAGTGTAGAAAAAATGATATAAAACCAATCATTGGTATCGAAGCCTACCTGCCTGACGACGCTCGTCTCCTTTTATACGCAGAAAACGACGCTGGTTATCGAAACCTCATGTCACTGGTGACCGAGTCCTACACGACAGAACACGAAGGGAAGCCCACGATGACGCGGGAGATGCTTAGCCACCACGCTAATGGGCTCATTGCAGTTATTCCCTGCTTGCGTGGCGAAGTAACAATGGCTCTGCGCTCGCGCGACATGGGCAAAGCTGACCGCGCACTTGCGGAGTATATAAAAATATTTGGCACACAAAACTTGTATTTAGAACTTTCAATGCACGACGAGTTGGATGGCCACGACATGACGCTCCAGTTACTGCAAGAGTTTGCTAAAAAACACAACGTTCCACTGGTTGCAGGACAAGAAACCTACTATCTCGCTCGCGAGGACCGAGTCGCGTGGGAGACAATGCGTAAAATCGAAAACGCATATGCCGAAAATAATCTTGAAGAAGACTATTCCTTCCGCAGTGCGGCCGAGATGGCGTCACTGTTTGAAGAGCACCCTGAAGCACTCGAAAATTCAAACAAAATAGCTGAGCGCTGTACGGTTGACCTAGTATTGGGCAAATTCGTCTTCCCCACGTTCCCACTACCCGAAGGCAAGTCCGCAGACGACTTGTTGTACGACTTATGCATGGCCGGCATGAAAGCACGCGAGCTCGAAGACCGCCCCGACGTGCGTGAGCGCCTAGAATATGAGCTTGGTATTATTAAGTTCAAAGGGTATGCCATGTATTTCCTTGTGGTGGAAGACCTTATCCGTTTTGCTCGAGAAAACAACATATACACCAATATTCGAGGCTCGGTCGCCGGTTCGATGACCACGTATCTTCTGCAAATTACCAAAATTGACCCGCTGGAATACAAAATCCCTTTTGAGCGCTTTCTCAACCCCGAACGCCCTTCAGCGCCTGATATCGATATGGACTTTGCCGACGATAGGCGCGAAGAGGTCATCAATTACGCTCGCGCGACCTACGGCGCCGACCATGTCGCCCAAATCGGCACCTTCGGCACCATGCTTGCGCGCGGCGTTGTCCGCGATGTCGCCCGAGCGCTTCGCTATCCATATGGACTCGGCGACCGTATAGCCAAAGAAATCCCGTTCGGCCAACAAGGCTTCCCGATGACGCTTGACCGCGCACTTGCCGAAAACCCAGAGTTAGCAAAAATTTATAACAACGAAGAAGAAGCGAAAGAAATTATTGACCTTGGCCGCAAAATCGAAGGCTGTGCTCGGCATGTCGGTGTGCATGCTGCTGGTGTTGTCATATCGCCTCGACCACTTGTTGAATATTCCCCACTCCAACTCGACCCCAAAGGTGGCAAGATAATCACGCAGTACGACATGTATTCCGTCGGCGAAGACGGTGTTGGGCTCACTAAGTTCGACTTCCTCGGCATTCGTAACCTCACTATTTTGGCGAGCGCAGTCAAATTAATTGAGAAAACCCGCGGCGTCGTCATCGATATCGAAGAGATTCCCATGAACGATCCTCGGACCTTTGCTATGCTTGCGCGTGGCGAGACCGAAGGCACGTTTCAGCTTAACGGCGCCGGTATGACCAAGTGGCTGGTCGAGCTCAAGCCCACAACCATTCATGACATCAACGCCATGGTGGCACTCTACCGCCCAGGCCCTATGCAGTTCATCCCCGACTACATTAAGCGCAAACACAATTCTTTCCTTATCTCCTACCTGGACCCTGCTATTGAACCTATCTTAAAGCAAACTTACGGCGTTCTTGTGTACCAAGACGACCTCCTTATCATGGCCAACCAAATTGCCGGCTACTCGTGGGGCGAAGTCGACAAATTCCGCAAAGCCGTCGGAAAAAAAATCCCGGAAGAGATGGCGAAGCAGAAAGAAAAATTTATCAAAGGCTGTATGGAACACTCAAAATGGACACCTAAAAAAGCACAGATGGTCTGGGCATGGATAGAACCATTTGCCGCCTATGGCTTTAACAAAGCACACTCGGCGAGCTATGGCCGCGTGGCATACCAAACAGCTTATCTTAAAGCGAATTTTTCGGTCGAGTATATGTCGTCGGTCCTCACCGCTGAGTCGGGTAATATCGACACTATCGCCATCATGGTTGCCGAATGCAAACGCATGCAGATACCTATACTCTCTCCAGATATCAACGAAAGTTACGGCGACTTTACGGTAGTGGCTGCTCCAGCAGAACTTGCTGTGCAAAGGTCCTCGGATCTCCCCGAAGCTGCCAAGGTGAGCGACTTCGGGGCCACACCATTTGCTTCACAAGTTCTGCCTTCGCCGCAAACGTTACATGGTGCAATCCGCTTTGGCCTCTATTCCATCAAAAACTTCGGCCAGGGCGTCGCTGACTCAATCATTAAAGAACGCGAAGAAAACGGCCGCTTTGTGTCGCTCGCCGACTTTCTAACCCGGGCATCAAGCCACAACCTCAACAAAAAAGGACTGGAATCCCTCATTGAATGTGGAGCGCTCGACTCTTTTGCAGTACCGGGAGCACAAGATGGAAGCCGCGGCCAGATGTTGGCCTCTCTTGAGCTTTTACTCCAATATCACCGCGATGTAACCAAAGACTCTTCGCAAGACTCACTTTTTTTGGGCGTCGAAGTGGGCCCTGCAGAACTCCGCATGCCGCCAGCACCAGAAGTTACAATGGAGCAGCGCCTTATTTGGGAAAAGGAATTGCTTGGGCTCTATGTTTCAGGTCACCCGCTTGATAAATACAAAGAGAGGTTGGCCAAACGCACCATGACGCTCGGGCAACTTCGCCAGCGAAAGCCTGGGGTCGTGACCATAACCGGCGGCATGATAGAAGACGTGCGCGTCATTCTCACCAAAAAAGGCGACCAAATGGCATTCATCCGCATAGCCGACTTCGACGGCTCTATGGAGGCAGTCATCTTCCCAAAAAGTTATGCAGAGCACAAAGCCATCATCGTCCCCGACTCCTGCATCGCGCTCAAAGGCAAATTAAACAACCGCAACGGCGAGCTCTCCCTCGTTGCAGACGCGCTTAAGGCGTTGTAATCTCTCATAATATAGAATCCTTCAGATTATATAATCTTCATTCGTTAGGAAATTAAAATAAATTTTATTCACTTATTTACTCGATTATGGAAGAACAAGACCACCGAAAAATTGGGCAGGAGTTAGACCTTTTTACTTTTTCCGACCTCGTCGGTTCAGGTCTCCCCTTATGGACGCCGCGCGGCACCATTGTACGCTCTGAGCTCGACGCATATGTTTGGGAAATGCGCTCTAAACACAAGTACCAAAAAGTCACTATCCCCCACATCACCAAGCGTGATTTGTATGAGAAGTCTGGCCACTGGGAGAAGTTTGCCGAAGATCTTTTCAAAATAACTTCCCGCGAGGGCCGAGAGTATGCGCTGAAGCCCATGAACTGCCCGCACCATACTCAGATATTTGCGCGCAAGCCGCACTCCTACCGCGAAATGCCACAGCGCTACGCCGAGACAACCATGGTGTACCGCGACGAGCAGTCGGGTGAGCTTGGCGGCTTGACCCGCGTGCTTTCCATAACTCAAGACGATAGCCATGTATTTTGTCGCACTTCACAAATTAAAGAAGAGTTCTTAAAAATTTGGGATATTGTTGATACGTTTTACAGCAAGTTCGGCTTTACTTTGCGCGTACGGCTTTCTTTCCGCGATCCAACAACGCCTGAAAAATACATCGGCACTAAGGAGATTTGGGATACTGCTGAGGGAGAATTACGACAAATAGCCGTAGAACGTGGTGCAGACTATATAGAAGGACCAGGCGAAGCAGCGCTCTATGGTCCTAAGCTCGACTTCATGGCAAAGAATGCGCTGGGCCGCGAATGGCAAGTCGCTACCATCCAGCTCGACCTCAACTTACCAGAGCGTTTCGACCTCACCTGCATGAATGAAAAGGGTGAAAAGGAACGCATCGTTATGATACACAGCGCCATAACAGGCTCGCTCGAGCGCTGCATCGCAGTACTGCTTGAACACCTGGAAGGTATTCTCCCCCTCTGGCTTGCCCCCGAGCAAGTGCGCATCCTCCCTATTGCCGATGCACACCATGCTTTCGCTGAAGAAGCACTCCTGCAAATGCAAGAAGCAGGCATCCGTGCTGAAGTGGACCTCTCTTCTGACACCCTCGGCAAAAAAATTCGCGAAGCAAAAACTCAAAAAGTCCCCTACACCTTGGTAATTGGCGACCAAGAGGTGGCTAGCAACATGGCAACACTCGAGAGCCGCGATAACGGTAAAATAGGTCAGCTCGCGATTGAGACAATAGTTCTCAAACTAGCAGACGAAATAAAAAACCGAGTCTAGGCACACCAAACTTCGCGGAGCATTGCGTGCACAAAATTCGCAGGCTAATACCCTCGTGCACACCCCGACCAGAAGTAGTCGAGTCAGGTCATCGCGACACGAAGTTTGGTGTGCCGATTCACATACAACTAAAGCCCCATCCTTCTTTAAAAAGTTGGATGGGGCTTTTGCGTAAAGTGACGAGTGTCGCTTATGCTGTGCGATATACTTGGTCGCGGATAAAGTCATCTATCGCGTCGGTTTTGTTTGCATTGATAGTCGATGCAGCGACTGGGATGATAGTTGTAGGTTCTGCTGGAGACTCAACAGTTTCAGAAGCAGTATCTTCATCAGTTGATCCGAAGAACATACTGTTCAATTTTTCTGCGAGTTGGTAGTGGAGACGCTTTACAACTATGAGGTAGGCCATGAATGCGCACCACATCGCGAGGAGTCCCCAGTACATAGCGGTGCCGAAAGCTCCGAGGTCCAAGCCAGTGTAAGGTACTTGGGACAAGGTGACGTAGGGTGTAGCTGGGTTAACCGGTGTGGGAGTGAGAGGTGGAAGCACGGTAATGTTTGCTGAGCACGTTATCGTTTGTCCGTTTGAGCCTACAAAGGATCCGGAGTATGTAGTTGTTTGCGTTGGGTTCACCTGGACTGCGCCGTTTGTCGTTACAGAACCATAGCCGGTAATTGTGCCAGAGTTTGCGTTTGAGCTGGTCCAATTAAGGTTTGCAACCTGGCCGATAATAATGACGCTCGGGTTAATCTGCACCAAGCAGACAGGGGCAGGCGTTGATACTGGAGTGGGTGCAGGAGCCGGCGTGGTAACAGAAACGTAATTATTATTGGTGTTGGTAACTGTGATAGGCACTGGCACTGGTGTAGGGACCGGTACAGGCGTAGGGACAGGGACTGGAGTTGGTACTGGTACGGGAGTTGGCACTGGTACTGGTGTAGGGACCGGTACAGGTGTAGGGACCGGTACAGGCGTAGGGACAGGGACTGGAGTTGGCACTGGTGGAGGTGTTGGCTTCGCACAGGTCAACTTTTTGCCGTTTGGGATAAGGTCGGTGTCATAGGCATGATTCCCGTAAGTCTTAAGCGCGACGATGTGGATAGTGTGCGTATTACCGTCTATCACCATATCAGGTATCGGATACGAAAAACCATGCGCGCCAGTCAAACCATCAAGTTTGCTATTAACATCAGCTCGTACAACGTTTGTTTTTACTGTTTGTTTAAATTGGAATTGGTTGTTTTCATCGCCAACAATAAACTGTATATCCGACGGTATGGAACGATCGTCCCAGTCATAGGCCCAACCTACAAATGTTTTACAATCGAGAGTATCAACATTCCCTACCATTTTCCACGCATGAGCCGTGTGGGTTGGAGTTGCTACTGCAAGAACTGCCATGAACGCGAACAGTGTACTTAAAACGATTTTGGAATGTGTCATACAATAAAACTTACTAATTTCTGCTACCTTTATAATATACCTAACTTATCATATTATATGACACTTGTCAAGTTATGTGTTACATACAAACAAAAAATCGCCTCATCGGCGATTTTTTGAATACTTATCGTTATTACTTCTGTTTTTGCTTCAGCTTAAGCTACTCGAAAGATTTGTCCGTAGATAAAATTATCTATCGCATCGATCTCTTGTGCTTGAGTTGTCGCTCCCACACTTGTTGATGCAGCGACAGGGATAAGAGTTGGTTGTGGAGTAGTTTCGACGGTCTCGCCTGTTGTTTCTTCATCAGCTTCTCCGAAGAACATAGCGTTCAATTTTTCTGCGAGTTGGTAGTGGAGACGCTTCACAACCACTAGGTAGGCCATGAACGCACACCACATCGCGAGGAGTCCCCAGTACATGGCTGTACCGAAAGGTCCGAGGTCCAAGCAGTGTAGGGCACTTGTGACAAGGTGACGTAGGGTACGTTTGTCTGTGTTGGTGCTGTGTAGAGAACAGGCGCCTGGCCAGCAACAACTTCGACGTTAGCTGAGCAGTAGACTGTTTGGCCATTAGTGCCCACAAACGTTCCAACATAGGTCATGGTCTGTGTTGGATGAATCTGCACCGCACCATTTGGCGTTACAGAACCATAGCCGGTTATAGTGCCAGAGTTTGCGTTTGAACTGGTCCAGCTAAGCGTGGCCACTTGTCCCGCGTATATTGTGCCGGGAGTAATACGTACCGCACAGAGTGGTAAGTTTGCTACTGGGGCGGTAGTTACAACAGAAGCCGCTGTTTGGGTTGTAGCATATACAACCGCTGCAGGCTGAGCCACCGTAATGTAATTGTTGTTTGTATTGGTAACTGTAATAGGAGCTGGTGCAGGAGTCGGTACTGGTACCGGAGTTGGAACAGGGACTGGGGTAGGTACTGGAACCGGAGTTGGTACTGGAACCGGCGTAGGAACCGGAGTTGGGGTAGGCACTGGTACTGGCGTAGGAACCGGGACTGGCGTAGGAACAGGAGTTGGATGCACCTTTTCGTGTTTGTCGTCGTCTTTGTCGTCGTCTTTGTCTTTTTTCTCGTTTTTATCCCCTACTGTGCAGACTTTGTTTTTGTCATCGTAATGTTTATTGTCCTTGTACTCATCTTTGTCCTCTAGCTTGAAGTATGACAGTGTCTTGTCATCTGAATCCTTACGATGTTCGTCTTTGTCGTCTTTTTCCTTCTTTTGGTCTTTATAATCACTTTCGTACTTTTCAGTATCTTGTTTTACTATTTTAAAAATATTTTCTTCTTTTTGGAAATATGACTCTTTTTCGTGCGTGTTAGTATCTTCGTGCGTATCACCATCATGCTTGGTGTTGTACTCATGTTTTTCGCCATGTCCATAGGCATCTTTGTCCTCGTGTGTATCTTTATCTTCATACTTGTTGTCCTCGTGTTGGCTACGCTCACCATAATTTCCATACGTAGCGTGGGCCATATTTACCGTGAGGCTACCCCCAAATGGAGCGATAATAACAAAGGCTGCAACAAAAGCCGCTATAGAAACACGCGCAGTAGAATGTCTGTTTTTTTGCATAGTATAAAATCTAAATAATAATCCCGATGTAATGTATATATCTTATCATATTACATGACATGTGTCAAGTAATATGGTGATATATAACAAAAACCCGCACAGAGGTACGGGTTTTTGTGTTGTAAAATATAGTGTTTTTATACGCCGCGGTGCACTTGGCTGAGTATAAACTCATCTATCTCATCCCCTTGTGGTGCAGATGCAAACGTCGAAGCGGTTGGAAGCGGATGATGACCCATGGGAGCGTGTGCAGGGATAGTCTCGATAGTATCTTCTTCCTCTTCTTCTTCATCAGTTCCGTACAGGAAACCTTTGAGGCTTCGAGCCAAACGGTAATGCACACGCTTTATCACAAGTACGTATGCCATAAAGAGGCACCAAAAAACGAGAAAACTCCAGTACAGAATAGTGCCGACAGGACCTAAGTCCAAACCGGTATACGGTACCTGAGAAAGCGTAATATACGGCGCATGCGGACGAGGCTGGTTGTACGCAACCTGATGCACAGGTGTTTGGACTGCACTCACTGTTACAGCCGCAGAACAGGTCACTATTTGCCCATTAGAGCCCGTAAAGGTCCCTGTAAAGGTCATGGGTTGCGTTGGGTTTATCTGGACCGTGCCGTTTGGGGCAACCGTGCCGTATCCGTTTACGGTGCCCAGTTTAGCATTTGCGCTAGCCCAGGTGAGATTTGCGTACTGGCCCGGGGCTACCACGGTTGGCGTCACCTGCATATTGCAAGTTGGCGAACTGTAGAATGGGATGTTTTGCGTCGGGTTGGTTATAGATACATTGTGGCTGTCATTGTGACTGTCCACAGTGGAGAGAGAAGTGGAAATAGTCGTTGAGCAACTACCCGGAGTAGCACACGGGTTGTAACTGCCGACCGTGTTGCCATTATCAGCTGTGGTCGTTGAGCAGCTCCCCGGTGCTGCACAGGCAGAGGCACTTGAGTTGTGGCTGTCGTACGGTGAGTAGTTTGAGTAATAGTCCGAAGGGCTGTAGCTCGAATAGTAGTCGCTCGGGCTATAACTCGAGTAATAGTCCGAAGGGCTGTAGGTAGATGTGGTTTGTGATGGACTATAGGTTGAATTGTAATTTGATGGACTATACGTCGAAGCGGTGTTGGACGGGCTATAGGTGGAGTTGTAATTAGACGGGCTGTAGCTCGAGTAGATGTCGGTCGGGTTGTAATTGGAA
>JAYUDS010000041.1:0-5073 GCA_043739595.1 Candidatus Adlerbacteria bacterium
AGCCCGCGAGTTGGACCTTCAAAAATTAAGCGCACCGAGTCACCGTGAAGTTTCATGTCTTTGATGATGAACTTGCGCAGACCGAGACGTTCAATAATAGGACCCTGGAACTCGCTTGGGGTATCTACAATCACTTCTTCATATGGTTCGTGTCTGTGACCATCTACTTCGTGGAAAATAACTTGCGGCTGCGACACTTGCATCTCATAACCTTCTCGGCGCATGTTCTCAAGCAGAATTGCGACATGGAGCTCGCCGCGGCCTGAGACTTTGTATGCTGTGTCATCGGAAAAGTCGACTTTGAGGCCAACGTTCACCTCAAGCTCACGCTCTAAACGCTCTCGGATTTGGCGACCGGTCACAAACTTACCCTCGCGGCCTGCAAATGGAGAATTGTTGACCAAGAAGTTAAGCGTAATAGTCGGCTCATCAATTGCAATAGCTGGCAACGGGACAGCCTCTGCACTGTCGGCGACAGTTTCACCGATGAATATGTCTGTTAGACCTGCTATCATCGCAATATCCCCGGCCAAAACCTCTTCGGTCTCAACCTTCTGAAGACCCTTAAAGGTAAACATTTTTATCACCTTACCTGTTCGAGTTTCTCCTGTTGGCTTTTTTATAAATACGTTTTGGCCAGTCTTAATAGATCCTTCGTATACTCGTGCAATAGCCAGTCGGCCAAGGAAGTTGTCATAGCCTAGGTTAAACGGCTGCAAACGGAGTGGCATAGCCGATTTCTCTGCAGACGACGTTGGTTTTACTTTCTCTAAAATGGTATCTAGAAGCGGAGTGAGATCGGTTGATTCATCGGTCAGTTTTTTCTTTGCTATTCCCTGGCGGCCAATAGCATATACCACGGGGAAATCTGACTGTTCGTCATTTGCACCAAGTTCCAAAAAAAGCTCCAGCACCTGCTCTTCGCAGCGGTCCGGGTCGGCAGCTGGCTTGTCTATCTTGTTTATAACAACAATAGGTCGCAGACCAAGCTCGAGCGACTTCTTGAGCACAAAGCGCGTTTGCGGCATTGGGCCTTCTTGTGCGTCAACAATTAGAAGAACAGAGTCAATAGAGCGAAGCACACGTTCAACTTCGGAGCCGAAGTCGGCATGGCCTGGAGTGTCAACAATGTTGATCTTTGTATCTTTATAAAAAATAGCCGCTGGTTTTGAGTAAATAGTTATACCGCGCTCACGCTCGAGGTCGTTTGAGTCCATTGAAACCCCCTCCCCTTCTGCTCCAGTTTGGCGCAGCAATGCATCAGTCAAGGTTGTCTTGCCGTGGTCCACGTGCGCGATAATTGCAATGTTTCGAATTTCCATAGATTTTAATTAAAAAAGCCGGGCGAGCCCGCTTAAGACACATAGAATACCACAGATACCACAGGAATGTAAGTTTAAACCCGGCCGAATATTCGGCCGGGTCATTTGGTCATACGGGCTGAGGGTTGGGAGAAGGCGCAGGAGCCAAATCCTTAACCTTCTGGAGGAGTTTTTGAAGAGCGGCAGAAGTCTTTTTACGCAATTTCCGCCACCTACCACCGCCACCAAACAAATACATTGCCGTCCACATACCCACAAGAACACAAAGAATTTCAGCATACTGCCAGTCAGCATATAAACCAAAATAGGCATTTATCTTGGGGAAAATATCTGCGGTAAAAAATCCTACTGCCAAGGTATAGAGGAACGGTAGTTTAAACGTTACGATCGAATAACCATAGGCAAAACCAAAAAGTGTAGCCATAACGCAAATGAGTAGAACCACAGCATCCTCTCTTTCGTGAAGACCACAATATTCTACTCTTTATATAACACACCACTCCAAAATAGCAATAGCTTTTTCCGCAAGGCGACGCCTTGCGGAAAAGAGTATACTTACTCTATGGCAATTAGGCGCACTTCTTTTGCTATAGACGAATGGTACCACTGCTATAACCGTGGCGTTGAGAAGCGGACGACTTTCACCACTAAAGATGAGTACGCTCGGTTTATGCAAGTTCTTTATCTTTGTAATAGCAATACTGCTTTAAGACGAGATGATTTGCCGGATACATCTGATGAATTTATTTTTCAGATTTCGCGAGGAGATACCTTAGTTGATATTGGAGTGTACTGCCTTATGCCAAATCATTTTCATCTTTTATTACGAGAGAGAACAGAAGGCGGTATTTCACGCTTTATGCACAAAGTAAGCACTGCTTATACTATGTATTTTAATATTAAACATGACAGAGTAGGAGGTTTATTTATCAAACCATTCCGCTCGAAGCACATTTCAAAAAACCTATATTTCACATACGTAGCCCAGTATATACACCTCAACCCGCTGGAAATCTTCGAACCTAGTTGGAAAGAAGGAAAAGTTTTAGATATGAGTTCACTTGAAAAAAAGTTAGCAAATTACACATACAGTAGCTTTTCTGAATACAATGGAATTTCCCGTTGGGAGAAGACAATACTTGAGGCAAGTGCTTTTGATCTCATACAAAGCCAGATAAAGCCCATAAAGACTTTGCTAGAAGAAGCCGCCGAGTATTACTTGGGTTTGTAGCTTTTCTCCGCAAGGCGTCGCCTTGCGGAGAAAAGGATTATTTTTTTTGACCGAGCATTGTTTGAGCTTGCTCCTTGATCATTTTCTCAATTTTTCCTTCAAACATGCGCCACAGGAGTGGTAATTTTGCGTCGAGGATGAACATTTCGTCAGTAATGCGCAGGGTACCGGTGATCTCTTTGCCTTGAGTAGTAAACGCAAAGTTGAGCATGCTGTTGTTCCATTCTTCTTTTTCAATTTTGACCTGGCCGGCCATGTGCGGACGAGCTTCAACAAGACCTCGCTTTACGCGGTCAACGGCTGCTTTTTGAGTTGTTTTGTGAGGTATTTCTAGATGCATGAATGGAGTATAGCAGGCAGGGAGTGAGAAATAAATAGCCTCGGTAAAAAACCCAAATAAATACTTTTCTGCACCTACAGGCGGCGCCTTATTGTGCAGAGCCATTGCTGCTGCCCAACAAGAAAACGCATAGAAAACTATTTTTTCGGTTTTTTTGGTGGTGATAATTTTATATCATCCGCTACCCGCCACATATACCAGCTGACTACTGACGCATGTTGCCGCCAGGGTTTAGCCTTACGTTCCATCTGCTTTGGCGTCGGTAACTCTTTCATCTTATATACACTCTGCATACCCTTGCGCACTCCGAGGTCGCCGACTGGTAACACGTCGAGCCTGCCGAGCGTGAATATTAAAAACATGTGCACAGTCCAAACTCCTATCCCTTTCACCTGGACTAAATGCTCCGTTATGTCCTCGGTCGACATTCGGTTTAGATCCTTTTCACGTATAGTGCCGTCTGCAAACTTTGTTGCCAAGTCGTTAATATACTTGGCCTTTTGTCCCGAAAGGCCTGCAGAACGCAGTTCTTCAATTGTTTTAGCACATACATCCCAAGGAGTTGGGAAAGAGCCTTCATTAAAGAGACCAACAAAACGAGCCGAAATTGAGGCAGCCGCCTTCCCCGTTACTTGCTGATAAATGATAGACCGTACAAGCGACTGGAAATACCCCATGTCGCGCACCAGAACTGGCGGACCATATTTTTTTATAAGCGGAGCGAAGAGAGGGTCTTTTCGCAACACTTGGAGGGAGTCTTCCACGAAGACACTATATCAAACTAGCGTTGATTCAGTACCGCTCGAGTCTTTGGCCCTACAGCACCAACAGGCTCAAGGTGGTGGTCAGACTGAAATTGTATAAGTGATGCTCGCGTCACGCGCCCAAAGTAGCCAGTGATTTCATGATTAAAATACCCTTGCGATTTAAGCATAGTCTGAAGTCGCGCGACATCATCCCCTTTTGAACCTACACTGAGCGAACGAGTAAATATATATGAATCAGTAGGAGCTGGCGATGCATACGCGGGAGCTTGGGCTGAGGTCGGAGTTTGAGAATTGCCTTGTGCTAGAGGTACGAGATATTCTTGCGCACTCCAACCATCGCAACCTTGGTCGTAGTTAATCTGAAGCCAATTGTGGCCGTCTGCTATAACGGGGCCGCCCGCAATGGTTCCGACTACGTTCGTTAATTGGGTGCATACAAGTGCTGCATTCAGCATGGGCTCACTGCGCACCTTGAGCTGTGAAGTTGTTTTCACCCGCCATCCAGCCAAGTTGGACTGGTTCTGTGCTGCACTCCCCGACTGCACAGGTGACGAAACAACAACAGTGGTCGATGCAGTCACTCCTCCGCACGTAAGTGTGTAGAGCGTCGTGTGCATCGGGGTCACCATGACGGTGCCTAAGGTGCCATTCGCTGCAAATACATCGCCTTGGCACGACTGCGCGCCAACAGAGCTCCATTGCAAAAACGATTTTCCACCCGGGGCAACAGTAGCTGGTACTGCATTGAAGGAAACAAGTATATTTGACGTGTTTACAACCGTTAAGGGACCTATGTTATTTTGCATAACCCAACCTGTCTTGGTGCTCGAGGGTGAAAGCGTAAACTGAACCTTCCACCAGGTAGCGCCTTCTGCTGTGACTGGACCGCCGACAACAACACCTTCCTTACCTTGGTTCAAAAAATCTACCCATTGAGCATTTTGACTTGGGTTCGCAAGCAAATACAACACGGTCGAATTCACAGCAACCTTGGTACCGACCCCTATTCCGGATGACGTGCTTGTTGCGGTAGTGGTCGCCATAGCCGTAGAGGTTAAAGCCGGAGAAGTGCTTGCCTGAACAGTCACCTCAGCTTGTGCGGTCACCGTACCGCAGGTCACCGAGTATATAGTGGTTGCTTGCGGGGCCACAAACACAGTACCGTATGTCCCAAGCGCACTAAAGCCGTTGCCCGAGCAGTTTTGTGCGCTTGTAGAAGACCAGTTGAGGATAGCCCCTTGCCCTGCAGTAATAGTTGTCGGGTTGGCTGTTAGTGTGACGGTAGCAACGGGAGTAGTACTTGCTTGCGATACTGCGGCTACAGCTAATTCAAACGCTCCTGCGTCTATAACGCCCGTTTGCACACGACTCTTAAAACCAAGCGGATGGACATATTCCATGGTCGGAGCAAGC
>JAYUDS010000042.1:0-12288 GCA_043739595.1 Candidatus Adlerbacteria bacterium
TAAACGAGTCGAAGTTGGTAGCAGAACTTTCCGACGGGTCATGCATTGTGGGAGAAGGGCTTATAGACACGCGCGGCAAAAATCGCGACGACAAGCGCACCATTGCCCGAGTAACGCTCGATAAACCTGCGTTCGTTTTGAAAGAAACAGCCGAAGCTATACGTCAGGCCGACCTTATTATTTTTGGGCCTGGTGACCTGTATACCTCCATTATTCCGCACTTGTTAGTTAAGGGGGTTCAAGAGGCGTTACTTGACTCGCGTGGACGCATCATGTTTGTTGTGAACCTTATGACCAAACAAGGAGAGACCACAGGGTTCGACGCAGCACATTTTGTAGAAACGCTTATGTCCTATGGTATAACACCGCGCCGACTCGACGCGGTGTTAGTAAATACGGGTGAAATCCCTGAGCATATACGCCAAAAGTATTGGGATAAAGAGCAATCTTCGCCCGTTATCTACAACGATGCAATAAAGGTACGCATGCTCGAGCACGCCGACGAAGTGCTCGAAGGCACCTTCTGGAGCAAGCCGGCACTTTTAGCAGGTATCGGTCGCCATGATTCGACGGAACTCGCCCGCGCGGTAATGGGGTATCTCGAGCGCATACAATGACCTCTTCTTTTTTTGTATTTGACCTCGATGATACGCTCGCGTATACCACACGCGATATGCTTGGAGACCCTAAGCGCGTACCGCACCTTACACTGCTTCGCGGTGTCCGCGTGTTGCTTAAGAGTTTGCAAGGCCACACGGTCCTTTTGACTGCAGGAACGGAGGAGCTGCAGTGGGAGAAGATAGACCATCTCAAACTTCGCGCATTGTTTACCGACATTCGGGTTGTGGCCAATCGTCAGGAAAAAGAACAAGCACTTAAGGAAATAATAGAAAACACGCAAGTGCCGCGAGAGCGCATTGTGGTCGTGGGGGATAGAATAGACCACGAGATCCGCTATGCTAACCAGCTTGGCTGTACGACGGTACGTATGCGGCTGCGAGAAGGAAAGTACGCGGACAAACAACCCGAGTCGGGCTTTGACTTGCCTATGTATGAAGTGCGCGACGTCGCGGGACTTTCTGAGGTTGTTTTGCGGCTCTTCTAGCCCTTTTCTTTTTGCCACATTTCTTGTATCTTGACTGTACGCCCATTACCGCCTACAGCCGGCTGGCCGAGGCGGTTTTACTTTCAACAAATTAAATTAATTATCTTAAATTCGAACATGGCCGCGTCCAAAGGACAGCCGAATCTCAAAGGATGATTCGGCACGATCCAGCAGGATCGGGCACATTTCGACTAAATCGCATGCCAACAAGAGACTATCCATTAGACAAAGTGCGTAACTTCGGAATCATCGCCCATATCGACGCAGGTAAAACCACTACGTCGGAACGTATTTTGTATTACACTGGTTCGCAGCATAAAATCGGCGAGGTGCACGAGGGTGAGACCACCACCGACTGGATGGAGCAGGAACGCGAGCGTGGTATTACTATCACTGCAGCAGCAATTACTTCGTTTTGGACGCGTACCAACGAACCAGACAAAAAAGACACGAGCAAGAAGTATCGTTTTAATATTATCGACACTCCCGGCCACATCGACTTTACTGTCGAGGTAAAGCGCTCCATGCGCGTGCTCGACGGAGCCATTGTCGTCTTCGACGGAGTGGCCGGCGTCGAGCCGCAGTCCGAGACAAACTGGCGTTACGCCGACGAGGCCAACGTGCCACGTGTTTGTTTTATCAACAAAATGGACCGCATGGGTGCGTCATTTGAAAAATCATATGCCTCTATCCTCGACCGACTTACCAAAAAGGCAATCCGCTTGCAACTTCCTATTGGCGCTGAAGAAAACTTTGACGGGGTAATCGACTTACTCGAGCAAAAAGCATACAAGTTCGAAGGTAAAATGGGTGACGAGGTTATCCCCTACGACGTGCCGGAAAATATGAAGGCAGACGTGGCCAAGTACCGCGGCGAACTCATCGAAAAGATCGTCGAGCAAGACGAGCAAATGATGAGCGACTATCTTGATGGTAAAGAGCCGTCGCTTGCAGACCTAAAGAAGATGCTCCGTAAAGGCGTCATCAACAACGAAATTTTTCCCGTCTGCGTTGGGTCAGCCCTTAAGAACAGGGGAGTGCAGTTAGTGCTCGATGCGGTTGTCGACTACCTCCCGTCTCCTTTGGACATGCCCCCTGTCCACGGCATTAACCCAAAGACTGGAGAAGATGTAATTCGCCACGCTAGTGACGAAGAGCCGTTTTCGGCACTCGCATTTAAATTGCAGGCCGACAAATTCGTCGGTAAGCTCGCATTCTTCCGCGTCTACTCCGGCTCAGTTGAAGCAGGGTCATATATTTTAAATTCAACTACGGGACAAAAAGAGCGCGTTGGCCGCATTGTGCGCCTCCAGGCTGATAAACGCGAAGAGGTGAAGAAAGTCTACGCCGGTGAAATTGCTGCCATGGTGGGGCTCAAGGAAGTCCGCACCTCACACACCCTGTGTGATGAAGAAAATCCGATCATTCTCGAGCAGATTAAATTTCCTGAGCCGGTTATCTCGCTGCGCATTGAGCCAAAAACTAAGCCTGATCAGGAGAAGATGGGCATCGCGCTTAAGGAACTTTCAGACGAAGATCCAACGCTCCGTATTACCTCAGACTCGGAAACTGGCGAGACGCTTATCTCCGGTATGGGCGAGTTGCACCTGGAGATTATCGTTGACCGTATGAAGCGCGAGTTCAATGTTGAAGCCAATGTCGGTGCGCCACAGGTTGCTTACCGCGAAACAATTCTCGGCGAAGCAGAAGTTGAAAACAAATACATCAAGCAAACGGGCGGGAAAGGTCAGTACGGACACGTAAAGATTAAAATCAAACCGCTTGAGCCAGTTGTTGAGGGTGCAAAAGTTTCTAAAAATGTTAGTCGCTATGACCACTTCGAGTTCATTAACTCCATTAAGGGAGGTGTTATTCCTCAGGAATTTATTCCCGCTGTAGAGAAAGGAGTGAAAGAGGCAATGGAACGCGGTATTGTGGCCGGCTTCAAGATGGTTGATGTGTCCTGTGAGTTGACCTACGGCTCCTACCACGATGTTGACTCCTCTGAAATTGCCTACAAAATTGCCGCTTCGATGGCCTTTCAGGAAGCAGCTCGCGCAGCACGCCCAGTTATTCTCGAGCCCATCATGAAAGTTGAAGTGGTAACTCCGTCGGAGTACCAAGGCGACGTGTCAGGCTCAATCTCCGGTAAGCGTGGAAGTATCGATGGTACCGAAGACCGGGGCATGAATACGGCCATCCGGGCTCGAGTGCCACTCAAAGAAATGTTCGGCTATACCACCGACCTCCGCTCGATGACCAAGGGTCGCGCAGGCTTTACGATGGAGTTCGACCATTACGAGGTCGTGCCAAAGAATGTCGCCGATACTATTATCGCGAGCAGGAAATAACTTACTCTAAGTTCAAAAAAATCGCCTCAACGAGAGGCGATTTTTTATTCATACAGGCAACAGTTGTGTTAGGATTACGAGTAAGTTAATTACTTATTATGCGTCATCATGTAATATGAAATCTCAATTTAGTAAAGCTTTTGTAGGTGTTTTTGCAGTTATAGCACTTGGTTTTGGACTTCAGGCACATGCCGCGTCTCTCACGAATGCTCAAATTCAGGCAGTGGTGCAGCTTCTACAATCTTTTAATGTGGATAGTACCACTATAAATTATGTGACTTTGTCGCTCGGTGGCGGGTCAGGAGTGACTCCGACTCCTGTGCCAACGCCTAGCCCTACCCCTATACCTGCACCAGGCGGCACTTGTGGCCAGCTCACTTACAATCTCTATAGAGGGATGACTGACACAAACACACAAGGACAGGTGTCTGTCTTACAGCAAATGCTTGGTCTCAATGCTACTGGATATTTCGGCACACTGACCCAACAAGCGTTGGCTAAGTTCCAAGCAAATCACAACATTCCTCCTATTGGAGTTATGGGGCCCATAACGCGACAAGCCCTTATGCAATCATGTTTGCATCCAACGCCTGCACCGGGACCGACGCCAACTCCAATCGGAGGCATTTCATTTACATTCAACGTGCCGTTTGCCGTATCGGTAGGACAAATAGTTACCGAGTCGGGACAGGGGCAGCTAACGGTGCAGGTGCTTTCAGTTTCTAACACGACCGCACAAGTCACTCTTGGTCAAAACTGCCAACGAGGCACACAGTGTTTCTACTATCCGCAGCAAACCTTCACTATGACTACGGGGCAGCAAGTGTCCTTCCAAGGCTATACTGTGACGCTTAATTCGGTAGGAACCCTAGGTGCAACATTTACTGCTGCTAACAGTCAGATGGCAACAAACGTGCTCACCGCTTCGCCCAATGCAGGAGTAGCACCTCTATCGGTTACATTTACTGGAAATGCCAATGCTGGTTGTAACGGCGGAACTTTCGAGCTTGCGTACGGCGACGGACAATGGAACACGGTCTCCATTCCTGCGGACGCATGCAATGGTCAGTTCACGCAAGCTCATACCTACACCGCGGCAGGTACTTACACTGCAACGGTGTTTCAATATATGGCGTGCCTTCATTCCAGCCCTAGATGCATGATCGCACAACCAGCTCCGCTTGGAACCGCAACAGTTGTGGTTACAGGTTCGGGGACTCCGAGTGCGCCAGTTATATATTCTATAACTCCTACGCAAGGGTCAGTAGGGACACAAGTAACTATCGTTGGCAACAGTTTTACCGCTGACAATGTAGTGCATTTCGGGATGGGCGGGACACAACATGTGGCTTCTTCAAATAATGGCACAACTATAGTATTTACGATTCCCCAGGCGGTCGGACCTTGTGACCTAGTGACACAAGGTCAGCAGATATGTGCGGCGGTGCTGCAACTGGTCACCGAGGGTTCGTACAACGTCAGTGTGTCTAACACGTTGGGTCAAAGTGGAACTCAAAACTTTACTGTTGTAGGTTCTAAAAATACAGGAACATTCTCTATAACTGCACCTATGACAGGACAAAGCTTTAACCGTGGTCAAGATATGGTTATTTCTTGGAACCGAGGGTCAATACCCGCCAGCGCAAGCGTCATTCTCGACCTGTACACGGAAGCAGGCACAAAAGTTGGGACTATCGCTATAGCCAGTACTGCTACTCAGTCAACGTGGCACATCCCCGGATTCCCGCAAAATTATATGTGTACTATGCAGTACCCGAATGGTTTATGCGGCACTTCTATCCCAACTGGTAAGTACTATGTAAAAGGTACCGCATCGTCTGACGGTTTTAGTGCAAATGCGACGCAATATGGTTCTGCGCAGAGTGGTCTGTTCACCATTGTACAGACGGGCTCCCTAACACCAACCCCTCTTGCTGTACCCACAAATGTGACTGCTTCGATTGCAAGTATGACTTTTGCGCCCACACTAATGACAATAGTGGCAGGAGCCACTGTTACATGGACAAATACCGACTCGGTGCCTCATACGGTTACTAGTGATACAGGAAGCTTTGCAAGCCAAGTCCTTCTACAAGGGCAAAGTTATAGCTATACTTTCCCCTCTGCAGGCACCTTCACGTATCATTGTGAAGTGCATCCAAGTATGCGCGGAACCGTTGTTGTAGCCCAGTAATTGTTTGACTCTTCCGAGCTTTTTGTTAGTATGCACAGAACGCATCACCCGCCCGAACGTGCTGTTCGGCACGGGCGGGGTGCCTGTTTTTCTTTGTTTATCAAAGCAAAGTGGTAGTGCGACTCCGAATCGTAGTAATTATTATCCACTAGAATTATATTAGTATGGCAACATTTGATAGGCAGAAGCCGCACGTAAACGTAGGAACCATTGGTCACGTCGACCACGGCAAAACTACTCTTACTGCGTCTATCCTCCACACGCTCGATATGGCAAAGGCAGACGGCTTCGGCGCGCGCGTCGAAAACGTGGATGGTATCGACAACGCTCCTGAAGAAAAAGCTCGCGGTATAACCATCGCACTCCACCACTCTGAATACTGGACTCCTGAGCGCCACTACGCGCACATCGACGCTCCAGGCCACGCAGACTACATTAAGAACATGATCACCGGTGCCGCTCAGATGGACGGCGCAGTGCTTGTGGTTGCAGCAACAGACGGCGTTATGCCGCAGACGCGCGAGCACGTACTCCTTGCATGGCAAGTGGGTGTTCGGAAACTCATTGTTTTCCTCAACAAGGTGGACATGGTAGATGATGTCGACCTCATCGACCTCGTTGAAGAAGAAGTGCGTGAGCTGCTCACCAAGCAGGGCTTCGATGGAGTAAATACTCCAGTTATTCGCGGTTCTGGCCTCAAAGCCTTGGAAAGTAATGATCTCGCCAATGAATGGTCACAAAAAGTTCTCGAGTTGGCCAAGACTATGGACTCATACTTCCCGCTGCCAGAGCGCGAAATGGACAAGCCATTCCTTATGCCTATTGAAGACATCTTCTCAATTGAAGGTCGCGGCACAGTAGTAACCGGTCGTATCGAACGCGGTCAGGTAAAGGTGGGTGAAGAAGTCGAAATCGTCGGCCTCCAGCCAACTGCTAAGACCACCATTACAGGTATTGAAATGTTCAATAAGCAGCTCGACGCAGGTATGGCAGGGGACAATGCAGGAATCCTCCTTCGCGGTACCAAGAAAGAAGACATCCACCGCGGCCAGGTATTGGCTAAAACCGGCTCTGTTACTCCGCACACTGAGTTTGAGGCAGAAGTCTACATTCTTAACAAAGACGAAGGAGGCCGACACACACCATTCTTCTCAGGCTACAAGCCACAATTCTACATCCGCACCACGGACGTGACTGGTGAGGTAACTCTCGCTACGGGTACTGAAATGGTTATGCCAGGTGACACTGTGACCTTTAAGGTTAAACTCGTTGCACCGGTTGCGCTCGAAGAAAAGCAGCGTTTTGCAGTTCGCGAGGGCGGTAAAACTGTGGGCGCTGGTGTTGTAACGAAGATTGTGGCATAAATAACAGAATGGCTACTGACACTGAAAAGAAACCAGCTCCGAAGCGACGCAGCACTAAAACTGCTGTCGAGCCTTCGCAGCGCCTGCGCATTAAGGTCCGTGCATATGAGCATAAGGTCTTGGACGCATCTGTCCGACAAATTATGGACACCGCTCTTCGGTATGACGCCAAAATCGCAGGACCGATACCACTTCCTACGGAAATCAAGAAATACACCGTGAACCGCTCGACGTTTATCTACAAAGATGCAAGAGAGCAGTTTGAGATGCGCGTACACAAGCGCCTCATCGACATCATCGACCCGTCGGCAAAAGTAATTGAGGCTCTTACCAACCTCTCTCTTCCTTCCGGCGTCACTATTGACGTTAAGATGGTGTAGGCTTTTTGCTAGTTATTTCCAAAAAATCCCTCTAACTTTTAGGAGTTAGAGGGATTTTTTGTGGATTACGTGCTTGAGGTCTTCATTTATTTTAGTATAATTATTAAAAGTTGTTCCTTTGTTTGCTGAGCAAATACCCAGTACTAGTAGCCTGAATTGATCGGGTTTTTTTGTTGGTCTGCAACCCTTTGGAGAGGGCTGATGACCAGTAAAAAGAATTACTGACGAAAATGCCTTTCTCGCCACTAGCGGGGAGGGCTTTTTCGTTCATTGCATATTTTGTTTTGTGTGTTATCATGGGCATAACTGACGGGCCAGCTGCCACTTGGTACTGGAAGCCACCGACTCAGGATGTAGGGTAACGGTCTGATGTTTGGCCAAATATCGCCGAGTTCCCGATGATTGAGGTCCACCGAGATGTCGCGCTGGCGCTTCACTAGCAGTACGGTTGCGAGTCTTAGTGGACCTCCAAATCATACGTTCTTTCTCCCCTCACCGTGTTGGTGAGGTTTTTTATTCCAGAAATTTTAAAAAAGTACACTAGCTTAAGTCGTCTATATTGCATAAAAATCGGTGCTAGTGTATATTCCGTGGAACGCCTCGATTAGCGTTGATCCAAGTCCCGGACATTTTCAGACAAGAAGGGGACCAATAGACAACATATGAAATTTATCCTTGGAACAAAAAGCAAGATGACTACCGTCTTCACTGAAGATGGCCGTTCTTATGCTGCGACAGTCATTGTAGCTGGTCCTGCAGTAGTCACACAGGTAAAAACAGTTGAAAAGGACGGATACAATGCAGTACAGGTAGGTTCCATGGAAACAGTGGCAAAGCGTGTTAATAAGGCACAGATGGGACATGCAAAAGGTAAAGCATTTAAAGTGTTTCGTGAATTTCGTAACCGTGACAACTCCGTTGTTGAAGGTGTCGATGTAGCTGCCTCGTTGGATATCTCTTCTTTTGCAGTGGGCGACAAGGTGACCGTCTCAGCTATTTCAAAAGGAAAGGGGTTCCAGGGTGTGATCAAACGACACGGTTTCCACGGTGGACCAAGGTCACATGGTCAAAAGCACTCCGAGCGCTCACCGGGCTCTATCGGTGGTTCAGGCGGTCGCGCCGGCGGTCGAGTAGCTCGGGGTATGCGCATGGCAGGCCGCATGGGCAGTGATCGTGTCACTGTTCGTAATCTTTCGATACTTCAAGTGCATGTTGAAACAGGCGAGCTTGTTATTTCGGGTGCTATCCCAGGACGCTCTGGGACGTTGGTAGAAGTCAGAGGAACGGAGTCCCGCTAAAAGGTCGGTATATAGATATATGGAAAAAGAAACTACAAAAAAAGAGAAAGTCACGAAGTCTTCTAACGGGATGGAAGCTACACTCTATAACGCAAAAGGTGAGAAAAAAGGTATGGTAACCATCCCGGAAAGCCTTTTTGGTTTGCCTTGGAACGCGGACTTGGTGCACCAGGTTGTTACCTCCATGCAGGACAACGCACGAACTTCAACCGCGCACACAAAAGATCGAGGTGAAGTCCGTGGTGGCGGTAAAAAGCCTTGGAAGCAAAAGGGTACTGGCCGTGCTCGTCACGGTTCATCTCGTTCTCCTATATGGAGAGGGGGCGGTATCGCGCATGGTCCGCGCAATGATAAAATTTATACTCGAAAAATTAACCAAAAGATGCGCCAGAAAGCTCTACTGGTTGCGCTCTCTCGCAAGATGAAAGACGGTGAAGTTATCTTTGTAGACGAGCTCATGATGGAGTCACCAAAGACCAGTCAAGCAAAGTTTTTATTGACAGCATTTTCCAGTGTATTTGCGGGCTTTTCGAAGTCAAAAAATGCCGCGCTTATTGCCCTTCCAGCCGCCCACGTGGCCACCATGAAGAGCTTTCAAAACTTTGGACATATCACTATTGATGATGTAAAAAACCTTAACCCTGTCTCAGTGCTTAAAGCCAAGTACTTGGTCATTGCTGATCCGACTTCGGCTTTTGAGACATTATCGAAGAAAAAAGTGGTTGCAAAATAAATATGCTTAAACACACTGGAACAATCATTATTTCCCCTCGCATCACTGAAAAAGGCGCTTACCTTTCGTCTGTCGGTGCATATGTGTTTAATGTGGGACGAGACGCCAATAAGATAGAGATAGCGGATGCTATCCGAACGTTGTACAAAGTGACGCCGCAAAAGGTGAATATTGTGAATGTGCCACGCAAGCGAGTAGCAACCCGTGGCACAAACCGCAAAGGCAAGACTACTGGTGCCAAGAAAGCATACGTCTACCTTAAAAAAGGAGAGACGATAGAGATAATGTAAGAAATTGAGCTGCGTCCAAAGGACAATTACCCGGCTCGATTTCGAAAAATCGCATGAAAAAATACAAACCATACACACAATCGCGCAGGCACATGACGACCGTCAGCTTTAAAGATAAACTGACGACTAATGAGCCGCACAAAGCGCTCACAACTGGCGGTAAGCGTCATGTTGGCCGCAACAGTGCTGGACGCATCACCGTGCGCCACAAAGGTGGCGGACACAAGCGTCTGCAGCGAGATGTTGATTTTTCGTATAAAAAGCATGTCCCCGCTGTTGTTGAGACTGTCGAGTATGACCCAAACCGTTCTGGCTTTATCGGGCTTCTCCTCTACAAAGACGGAGAACGCCGCTACGCGCTCTTGCCAGGCAAAGCGACAGTAGGCACTGCTATTCTTTCTGGTGAAGCGGTGATCCCTGCTCCAGGTAATCGTATGCCTCTGAAGGCTATGCCTATCGGTTCGTTTATATACAACGTAGAACTCAAGCCTGGTCAAGGTGGCAAAATTGGCCGCTCAGCAGGCACGTACATTGAACTTATTGCGCGTGACCAAGGCTATGCTGACCTGAAAATGCCATCGTCCGAAATTCGGAAGGTACTTGACTCATGCTGGGCCACGCTTGGTGAAGTATCCAATGACGAACATCACTTGGTTACACTTGGGAAGGCAGGACGCAGTCGCTGGAAGGGAATTCGACCAACCGTACGCGGTACGGCTATGAACCCTGTAGATCACCCTCACGGCGGCGGTGAAGGTCGCCAGGGCCGAGGTCTGCGCCGCGCGAAGTCTCTTTGGGGAAAGCCAACTGGCAAAGGTCAAAAGACGCGCAAGCCAAAGAAATACTCCAACTTCCTTATCGTCTCTCGCCGCAAAGTCGGCAAACGCGGAGCAAAGAAATAAAAAAGAAAGCGCCCCGAGAAAATCGGAGCGCTTTTTCGTCAGCCGTGTCGGCTCATAGTGGACTTCAACAGAAGTATGAGTCTTTTGAACCATGTACCCAGGCGTCTTAAAGCGCTGGGCCGTTCCTTGCACCATAGGTCTAAGGCCAGGTGTGATCGCTCGCCTTCGTGTGGGCGGGGCTTACCTGAAGCATCAGGGTTTGGGTCGAGCCATCCCGACATTCTTCTAGGCATGAGGTCCTCCTTTCTTCTGTCTCCCACTTTAGCAAAGCCTGTATAAAAAGGAATCTCGACGGTATCAAAGGCCAATTTGACTCTGGGCCGCAAGTCCTGTACATTATCAGCAATCCCGCTTCGCGGGTTTTTATTTCGAAAACATGGCACGATCACTCAAAAAAGGCCCCTACGTCGACGAAAGACTCCTCAAAAAAATTGAGGGGAAGAAGCCTCAGACTGCTGAGACAATTAAGACGTGGTCACGTCGCTCACAAATAGCGCCTGAAATGGTCGGGTTTAAGTTTGGCGTTCACAATGGCAAGACCCACATCGACGTACTTGTCTCGGAAGACATGGTAGGACATCGGCTTGGTGAATTTTCACCAACGAAAAAGTTTGTTCGCCACGGCGGTAAAATGCAGAAGGAAATGGAGCAGAAGGCAAAGCAGTCTGAAATTGCATCAGCACAAGCAGCAAAAGCAGCTACTGATACCGCAAAGAAAAAATAATATTATATGGCAGCTGCAACCGCACATCTTAAAAATTACCGCCAGTCACCTCGTAAGGTGCGCCTTGTCGCCGACTTGGTGCGTGGCAAGAACGTAGAACACGCACTCGCGCTCCTCTCAACACTGCCGAAGCGCGCCTCGGAGCCTATGGAGAAGCTGCTCAAATCTGCAGTTGCAAACTCAGGTGCTTTGGCTAGCGAGCTTTTTGTAGACTCGATAGAGGTCAATGGTGGAATCATCTTTAGGCGCATGATGCCGCGCGCTCGCGGTCGAGGCTCAATGATAAAAAAGAAAAGTAGCCACATTACCGTTGCCGTACGTTCGGCTAAACCTGCCAAAGCAACCCAAAACTAGTATGTCTAAAATCGTCCATCCATACGCCCATAGACTCGGAATATTGCGTGACTGGCGTCACCGCTGGTTTAGTGTCGGCGCCGAGTACCAGGCTAATCTCAAGGCAGATATTCTCCTGCGTGAGTATTTAGAGCGTGAACTGCGCGGTATGTATATTGGCGGCATCGAAATTGAGCGCAATAAAAACCTCCGTGTCATCGTCAAGACTTCTCGTCCTGGCGTTATTATCGGCCGCTCTGGCGAGGGTTCGGTGAAACTCCGTAGTAAAATTTCCACTTTTCTTACAAAAAAAGGTCTTGCGGTACCTGAAATAAAACTCGACATTGAAGAAATACGTTCCCCTGAGAGCAACGCAGCGATTGTTGCCTACATGGTTGCAGAAAGTCTCGAGAAGCGTCTTCCGTTCCGCCGTGTGCTCAAACAGACAATAGAAAAGGTGATGGCAAACCGCGATGTTAAAGGCGTTCGTATTGCCCTTGGGGGCATGCTCGGTGGCGGCTCTATGTCTCGTAAAGAAGAGCTCAAGCGTGGCCGCATCCCACTCCAGACCTTCCGCTCTGACATTGACTACGCACGTGAACGTGCGAACCTGC